>NZ_LSIX01000223.1:0-18892 GCF_001556475.1 Methylobacterium sp. CCH5-D2
GGCCCGCCCGCCGGGCTGCCGCGACGGCCAGATGCGTGCCTTTGACGGGCGCGATGCGCCCGCACCACACGGCGCTGCCGTCGCCCTGCTCCTGGAAGGGCCAGGCGGCGGGATCGATCCCGTTGTGCAGGACCGACACCTCCGGCGGCGCGCCGGACGGCCACCACGCCCGCGCGTGCGCCCGCGACGTCGCGGTGATCCGATGGCCGGGGGCGAGGCTGTCGTGCACGAACCAGCGCAGGGCGTCGTAGGGCGGCACGTGCAGCGACGTCACCGTCGGCACGGCGGCCGTGCGGGGGCGCTCCAGCGGCAGCCGGCTCAGGCTGTTGTTGTGCAGCACGTCGAAGCCGCCGGCGGCGATCCGGTCGCAGGCGGCACCGTAGCCGGCATCGACATGCGCCTTCAGGCCCGGGTCGCCCCGGTGCTCCATCCCCGGAAAGCCGTGCTCGTGGTGCACCGGGATCACCGGGTCGATCGCGAAGCGCCGGTCGCTGTCGCCGGCGGCGAACAGCACGACCGCATGGCCGCGCGCCGTCAGCCCCTCGGCGAGGGTCCAGGTATAGGCCTCCAGGCCGCCGGCGAAGGGCGGCGCGATCGGGTGGCGCAGATGGGCGAGGAGCGCGATCCTCATGCCGTCCTCATGCCGTCTCCGGCACGGTCGGCGGCTCTGCCGCGTCCCGCTCGCGCGCCTCCAGATGCCGGATGACGGAGGCCGCGTTGGTGTAGGGCTGGTGGGCCTGCTGCCCGGTGAGCGCGAGATCCGCCGCATCGGGGCGGCGCAGGATGCGGATCGGCCTGTCGGGCGTATCGTCGATCAGGCCCATCGCCTTGAAGGCGTAGAGCCAGTGGCCCATCGTGCGGTAGCCCCACTTGGCCTCGAACAATTCGGCGTTGCGCACCACGCTGTCGAGGTGGTGGATCGGCGGCATGTGGTGCGGGTGGTACTGGTGATAGGCCAGCGCGCCCTTCATCCAGGCGATGGGAATGCCGCGCCGATCGAGGATCTTGCCGAAATCGGTGTCCTCGCCGCCATAGCCGGTATAGCGCTCGTCGAAGCCGCCGACCGCCTCGAACGTCGCCCGCCGGATCGCGAAGTTGAGCGACCAGAAGCAGCGGTAATCGGTGCAGATCTCGAGCCCCGAGGCCGGCGGCCCGCGCCGGTCGGAATGCTTCTCCGCGACCCGCGCGAGGTCGGGATAGTCCCACGCCCCGAGGGTGGCGCGCTCGGGCAGGTGCAGCACCTCGCCCATCAGCAGGCCGTCGAGTTCGCCGAGCCCCCGCGCGTAATCCGCCACGAAGCCGGGCGTCGGGATGCAGTCGACGTCGAGGAAGGCGATCATCGCGCCGGAGGCCGCCGCCACGCCGGCATTGCGCGCGGCGGCGAGGGGAAGTTCGGCGCTCCTCACCGGGATCTGCCGCACGGGAAAGCCGACCTCCGGCAGGTCGTAGGGCGCGTCCTGCATCACCGCGACGATGAACTCGGCGGGCTTCTGCGTCTGGCGCTCCAGCCCGCGCAGGACGTTGCGCAGATGGGCGGATCGCCCCTTGGCCAGGGTGACGACGGAAACGCTGGACATGCGGCGCACGGGCTCCGGCAATCGGGGGGACGAGATTGGCCGGTCAGCCGGCCGCGACGGCGCGCGGCGGGGCCGGCGCCTCGGCGGCCGGCCAGCCCTGCCAGAGCGCGTCGGTCAGCCCTTCGAGCCAGCCGGCCGCGCGCACGGCCGCGTCCGGCGCGTAGAGGCCGCGCAGGACGCTCCCGTCGAGGCCGCGGGCGCGGTCGAGGAGGTCGCGCCAGCCCTGGAGGTCGCCGGGCCATCGCGGCGCCTCGACCGCGGCGCCGAGGCGGACCAGCGCCTCGGCCTTGCGCGTCTGCTCGCCGAAGTAGCGCCATTCCGGCATGACGACGAGGCGCCCGCCGACCCGGGCGACCTCGTGCACGGTGTTGTCGCCGGCCGACGCCACCACGATGTCGGCGGCCGCGAGGTAATCGGTCACCGAGGGCACCCAGCCGAGCTCGCGCAGGTTGGCGAAATCGGTCTCGTGACCCTCGCGATGGGTCGGGCCCAGCGTCAGCCAGAGCGCGTCGGGCACGGCGCGGGCGGCGACCGTCAGCGGCGCGTAGGGCGTGCCGCTGCCCCCGCCCCCGGTGACGGCGACGACGATCTCGCGCTCCGGGTCGAGGCCGAGCCGGGCCCGGGCCTCGGCGCGGTCGGGCACCCGGTCGAGGCTGGTGCACAGGCCGCCGCTGTAGAACGTCTTCCGGCGCAGATGCGCCGGGTAATCGTCCTGCTCCAGCCGCTCGTCGAAGGGCGCCAGCATCCCCACGCAGGCCTCGTAGGCGCCGACATGGCCGATGTCGTTGCGGTCGCCGTGCATCCGGATCTGCACCGCCGGCACGCTGGCGATGCGCGCGAGCAGCGCGATCTCGGCCGAGACGTCGACCACGAACAGGCCCACCTCGCGCTCGTCCAGGTGGTCGAGGATCCGCCGCATCGTCCGGCGCATCTCGGAGAGCCCCAGCGGGACGCAGTGCATCACCGGCGGGGTCGGCTCGGCGTGGAGGCGGCGGGTCGGCACCACGGCGCCGATCATGTCCGGCAGCGCCACGATCTCGACGTCGCGGGAGAAGCCGTCGAACAGGTGCGGCCCCGCGGTCAGCACCGAGACCGGGCGGTCGCGGGCGAATTCGGCGGCCACCGCCATCGTGCGGTTGGCGTGGCCGCGGCCCTGGTGATGGACGAAGAACGCGATGGGCTTCTTCATGGTCTCGCTGTCGTCAGGAGAAGAGGGCGTCGGGCCGGAGCGCGGCCGCGACCTCGTCCGGGCGCGGTGGGCGAAGGAGGCGGATCGCGGGGGCGGCGGCGTCCCAGTCGATCAGCCCGGCGGCGCGGAACTGGTCGAGCCAGTAGGTCATGCACCAGCGGCCGTGGCGCGCCCGGAAGCGCTCCGCGTTGGCGAGGATCGCGTCGAAATGCTGGAGCGGGGGCACGTGGACCGGGTGATGCTGGTGGTAGGCCCGCGCCCCGGCGACCCAGAAGGTCGGGAGCCCGGTCCCCGCCAGGCGGGCGGCGAGATCCGTCTCCTCGCCGCCGTACCCGACATAGGCCTCGTCCATGCCGCCGACCGACCGCCACGCCCGCGCCGGCAGGGCGAAGGACAGGCCCCAGAGCTGCCCCGCATCGGGCTCGGGCCGCAGGCCGGATTCCGGGATCGGCGGCCGGGCCGGGTGAGCGCGGCCGAGCCGGTCGAGCGCGGCCGGGCCCGGCGCCGCGCCGCCCGCGGTCGCCTCGGGCGGCAGGTAGACCACCTCGCCCAGGAACAGGCCGGTCCCCGCCGCGGCGGCCGCCGCGTAGGCCGCCACCAGGGTCGGACCCGGTATGCAATCGACGTCGAGGAAGACGAAGACCTCGCCGGCGGCCGCCGCGGCCGCCCGGTTGCGCGCGGCGGCGAGCGGCATCGGCTCGCCCGGCACGTGGAGATGGCGCACCGGGCAGCCGGGATCGGGCAGGTCGGGCGCCCGGTCCGGCTGCATCCAGGCGATCACCAGCTCGCCCGGGGGCACGCTCTGCCGGGCGAGGCCGCGCATCAGGTTGCGCAGCCGGTCGTCCCGGCCGCGGACCAGGGTGAGCACGCTCGTCGCGTCGCCGGAGGGCGCCCGAGGACGGGTCACGCCGCCGCCCGGTCGTGCCGCCTACGGGGCATAGGCCACGGCCCGGCGAAAGTGCAGGACGCCCTCGATGATGCCGCGGGCATGCGACGCGCGGGCGACGTAGGAGTGCTTGAGCGCCGCGTTGGCGGCGAGCCCGTCGGAGTAGTTGGCGACGATGATCGCCTGGGCGCGAGCGCGCAGCATCTCGACGTCGTTGCCGGAATCGCCCGCCACGTACACGGCCCGCTCGGGCAGGCCGTAGAGGGCGCGCACGTGATCGACCGCCGTCCCCTTCGAGGCCGTGGCCGGCAGCACGTCGAGGTAGCGGCCGTGGCTGTGGATCACGTTCGCCGCGAGGCCGGCCTGCGCGAGGCGCTCGCGTACCCCGCGGGCGGTCGCCGCGTCGCCGAAGAAGCTGAGCTTGTGCGCGCGCTGCTCCAGGGGGCCCTGCGGCACGAGCCCGTCGAGACGGCGCAGCGCCGCGCCGACGGCCGCCCGGTCCCAGGCGCCCGCGACCGTCCCGCGCCACGCGGCGTCCGCCGTGTAGGTCACGCCGTTGGCGTCGAGATGGTAGATCTCCGAACCGACCGAGGTGATCATCACCTGCGGGCGCGGGCTCGCCTGCTGCTCCAGCACCGCCATGGCGCTGTGGAAGGAGCGGCCGGTGGCGACGCCGAAGGCCAGCCCGGTCTGGCGGCTGCGCCAGCGCCGGAAGGTCGCGAGCGCGGATTCGCAACCCACCAGCGTGTTGTCGATGTCGCAGATCAGCAATTGGCGCGGTTCCCGCAGGGGCGGGTTGCGGGCGAGCAGCGCGCCGAGAAGGTCGTGGTAGCGCGCGGCGTGCCGGTCCCAATCGTAGGCGGCGGCCGCGCGCGCGCCGCCCGCGACGCAGGCGGCGCGGAAGGCGGGTTCGCTCAGGATGCGCAGGCAGGCGGCCGCGATCGAGGCGGGCGCGCGCGGATCGACCAGCAATCCGTTGCCGCAGGTCTCGACGATGTCGTTGGGCCCGCCGCTGTCGGTGGCGACCAGCGGCAGCCCGGCGGCGGAGGCCTCCAGCAGGGTCAGGCCGAAGGGCTCGTTCAGCGCCGGGTTGACGAACAGGCCGCCGCGCTCCCGCGCGTAGGCGTAGATCGCCGGCACGTCCTCCGGGCGGTGCGTCTTCGGGTAGGCCACCCGCCCGTAGAGGTCGTAGCGGTCGATCAGGACGAGCAGGTCGCGCAGGGTCGCGCCCATGTCGCCGTCGAGCCGGTCGATGTCCTCGCGGGTGCCGGCGACGATCACGAGGTTGGCGCGCGCCTGCAGTTCGGGGCTCTCGCCGTAGGCCCGCACCAGGGCCGCGAGGTTCTTGCGCGCCACCGGACGGGCGAGCGCCAGCAGCGGGGGCTTGCCCGGATCGTGCAGGAACCGGTCGATCATCGCGTCGACCCGCGGGTGGGGACGGCCTTGGGCGAAGCGGGCGAGGTCGCTGCCCGGCGGAAGCACGCGGGCGCGGCCGGGATCGTAGGATCCGTAGCCGGCATACTGCACCTCCGCCTCGTCGCGCGACGAGGCGATCACCAGGCTCGCCCGCGCCAGCGCCGCCTCCTCGGTCGCGATCCGGCGCGCGAGTTCCGGCGCGCGCGCGGCCGCGCCGCCGAGCAGGGCCGCCTTCACCCGACCGAGGGAATGGGCCGTGAACACGAAGGGGATGCCGAGCCGCGCCTCGACGAGCGCGGCGACCGCGGCGGCGTCCGCGTAATGCGCGTGGACGACGTCCGGCGCGCGCGCCTGACGGCCGATCCAGGCGATGAGGTTCTCGGCGAAGCTCGCGACCTCGCCGTGCATCTCCTCCTTCGACCGGTAGCCCGGCGACGCGCTCGCGAGCCGCACCAGCTCGACCTTGTCGGAGACGCGCTCTTCGGGCACGGCGTAGTCGGGACCGGGCGGCCCCTGGAACCGGCGCGTCGCCATCACGATCCGCGCGACCCGGGCATCCTGCGCGGACGCCCCGACCAAGTCGAGCAGGTACCGGATGTGACCCCCGGTATCCGAGGTGAGGCCGTAGGCGACGTCGCGGCCGCGCAGGCAGCCTTGAAGCGCGATGTGCAGGACGAACATCAAGCGCGCGCCGGATTTTTCGCACGCATCCGAAAAACTAACCTAGGTAAAGAGAAGATCGTGATTCGTGTCGCCCAGGTCGCGCCCAACATTTTTCCCGTGCCCCCAGAGCATCATGGCGGCACGGAGCGGGTCATTCACGACCTCAGCTCGGCACTACGAAGCTTGGGTGTTGACGTAACGCTGTTCGCGCCCTCGGACAGTGCGACAGACTTGCCGCGGGTCGGCGATCACCTGAGCCTCGCGGCTCTGGAACGACGCCACGGGCGCGTCGCACCCGGGGTCCCGGCCGCGCTCGACGCCCTGCAGCTGGAGGCGCTGCGCCTGCGGCGCGACGATTTCGACATCGTGCACTGCCACGGCGAGTTCGCCCACGCCGCCCTGCTCGGCCCGCGGCGCCGCCGCAGCCTGACCACGGTGCACTGGCGCGTGGACGAACTCGACCGGGCCCTGTTCTTCGCGGGCTTTCCCGACCTCCCGGTCGCGGCGATCTCGGCCGCGCAGGAGGCCGGCATCCCGGCCTCGAACCGGGCGGGCATCGTGCATCACGGCATCGCCCGGGACCGTTACGCCCTGCGCGCCGAGCCGGGCGCGCACGTCGCCTTCGTCGGCCGGATGACCGACCAGAAGCGGCCGGACACCGCGATCCGCGTCGCCCGCGCCGCCGGCCTGCCGATCCGCCTCGGCGGCACGATCGACGTCGGCAACCCGGACTATTTCGAGCGGCGGGTGCGCCCCCTGCTCGGGCCCGGCGCGGACTATCTGGGGCCCGTGGACGACGCGGCGAAGGGCGATCTCGTGGGGGGCGCCCGGGCGCTGCTGTTTCCGATCGACTGGCCCGAACCCTTCGGCCTGGTGATGATCGAGGCGATGGCCTGCGGCACGCCGGTGGTCGCCTGGAACCGCGGCTCGGTCCCCGAGATCGTCGAGGACGGGGTGACGGGCTTCGTCGTCGCCTCCGAGGCCGAGGCCGTCGCGGCGCTCGCCCGGATCGACCGGCTCGACCGTCGGCTGGTGCGGCGCCGCTTCGAGGCGCGCTTCACCGCCGAGCGCATGGCGCGCGACTACCTCGCGATCTACCGGCGCCTGCTCGCCGCCTGATGCGCACCGCACTCCTGGCCTGGGACTACCCGCCGGCGCCGAGCGGGCTGTCGAGCGCGGCCCGCGAGATCGCCGAGAGCCTCGCGGAATCCGGCGCCGACGTGACCGTCTTCACCCTCGACCGCGGCGGGCGGGAGCGCGTCGGCGGCGTGACCGTCGAAGGCCTCGCCCTGCCGCCCGGCGGCGGGCTGGCGCGCCTGCGCGGCTGGGGCTCGATTGGGCATCTGGCCGCCCCGCTCGCCTTCCGGCGGGCGGTGCTGGCCGCCCACGCGCGGGCGCCCTTCGCGGTGATCGAGGCGACGAACTGGTACGCGCCCGCGGCGCTGCTCGCGGGCCGCCGCGGCCTGCCCCTGGTGACGCGCAGCTCGACCCCGGCCGCCCTCACCCGCGGGGCCGTGTGCGGCCCGCGCGACCGCCTCGACGGGCTCACGGCCGACGCGCTGGAGCGTCGGCAGGCGCGGGGCAGCGCCGGGCTCATCGCCAACACGGCCGCGCACGGGGCGGCGATCGCGCGGGCCTATCGGCTCTCCGGGCGGCAGCCCTCCGCGGTGATCGGCCTCAGCCTGCCGCCGGAGATCCTGCGCGGCGCCCGCGCCGCCGCCTATCCGGAAACCGACGCCCCGGTGCGCCTGCTCTTCGTCGGGCGGGCGGAGGCGCGCAAGGGCTTCGACGTCCTGCTCGACGCGGTCGCGATCCTGGCCGAGGAACAGGCGCGGGGTGATCTGCCGCCCTTCCGCCTCGACCTCGTCGGGGTGCCGCCGGGGGATCTACCTCCGGACCTGCCCGCATCGGCGCGCCGGCGCATCCGCGCCCGCGGCCGGATCGACGCGGCGGCGCTGGCGCGGGCCTACGCGGACGCCCACGCGGTGCTCAGCCCCTCGCGCTACGAGAGCTTCGGTCTGGTCTACCAGGAGGCCATGGCCTACGGCCGCCCGGTGGTGGCCTGCGCCGAGGATGCGAGCGCGCGCGCCTTCGTCGGCGCGCCGGGGGCCGGGCCGCTCGCGCGGACCGCGACCGGCCCGGCGCTTGCCGAGGCCCTGCGCCCGCTTCTCGTCGATCCGGGCCTGCGTCGCGCCTACCGCGCCCGCGCCCTCGCGGCGGCCGGGCGCTTCGACCGGGGGAGCCTCGGGCGCGAGACGCTGGCGCTCTACGGGGCCGCGATCGAGGCCGCGCGCGATCGCTGACCGGCTTGGCCGGACCGCCGGGGCTCCGCCCCGGACCCGGCGGGATCGCGACCCCCGGAACCCGGATTCAGTCGCGGTAGGGCCGAAGCAGCGCCGCCGCCTCCTCCGGGCGCCCGCGGCCGGGGTCGAGGGTTTCGTAGCGGTGCGAGCGCGCCTCGACATGGGCACGGCGCAGGCGATGCTCGATCGCTCCGTGCAGCGCGATGAAGCTCTCGGGCCAGCCGCCCGCGAGGCGGGGCCGCTCGTGCACCCGGCCGGCATAGGCGACGTCCGCGCGGTTCAGCCGGTACTGCACGTCGGGAAACATGTCGGACAGGACGCCGTCGACGCGGTTGCGGCGCGCCAGGCCGACCGAGCGCACGGCGCCGGCCTCCGCCATGGCCGCAAGCGCGGGCAGCAGGCGACCGGCGGCGGGGTCGAGCGCCTCGTCGGCGTCGAGCTGCAGCATCCAGGGACGGCGGGCGAGCGCCTGGAGCGCGTTGCGCTGCGCGGCGAAATCGCCGGCGAGCGGCCGGGCGGCCACGCGCACCGCCCCCTCCGGAAACCCGGGCACCGCCGCCGACCGGGGGGGCGCCGCCTCCGCATCGAGCAGGATCGCGACGTCGGCGGTCCAGCCGCCGTGCGCCGGCAGGGCGGCCAGCACCGCGTCCCGCTCGGCCGGGCGGCAGAGCAGGCCGAGGGAGACGGCGCAGGTGTCCGCCGCGTCGAGGTCGTACAGGTCGGCCTGCGCGGCGCGCTCCGCGTGGGGATGCATCAGCGCCGCGCGATCCTGCGCGTCGATGGGCCGGATCCCGCGCCCGAACCGGGTCGCGGCGATGCGCAGGGTGTAGAGGTCGAGCCCGTACGGCGCTTGCCGGTCGGACACGAAACGCCGTGCGGCGAGCGCCCCGGCCAGATGCGCGCGGCAGTCGGACGCGTTCGCCCCCGGTTCGAGCAGAACGCCGCAGGACGCGCACGCGAGCGGGAACGGGCGCCGACGTCCGCCCGGAAAGATCAGGTGCCGCCCGCTCGGCGCGAGCATGTCGGCCGCGCAGACGAAGCAGCGGCGAAGAATCGTCACGTCGAAGAGCCCTCTCGCGGCGCGGCTCTGGTCGCGTCGGACCGGCGCCTTACCTTGGCGGTTGCTCGAGCGATACCCGCAAACCCCCGACGCAAACCCCCGACGCAAGTGCCCGCCGACATCGATCGCTTCCGAGCCGGTCCGGCGTGTTGTGCCGCCACCGCATCCCTGGCCATCGTCGGCAACGCGCCGGAGACCGGCGCGGCGGAGGCGATCGACGCGGCGGCGTGCGTCGTGCGCTTCAACAACGCTGCGGGCTTCGGCGGTCGCACCGGCTCCCGGGTCACGCATCTCGCCCTGGTCAACCGCGGCGGCCAGATGCGGGAATGGCTGCAGGACCGGTCTTTCCTGGACCGCCCGGTGGTCCGCGCGGCGCAGGCCTTCATCCTGCCCTTCCCGATGCTGCCGGCGGCGCAGAACGGTCCCGAGCCGATCTGCTGGACTCGGGAGGCCCTGGCGCTGCTGCGCCCCTCGGGCCGCCCGATCCACATCCTGCCGGAGGCGCTCCATGACCGGGCCCGGCATCTGCTCGGCCCCCGCACCCGGGGGCGCCCGAACCCGAGCACCGGCTTCCTCGTGACGCTGGCGCTGATGCTCGGCCGCGCCGCCGACGCGGACCCGGCCCGAGCCTACGGCTTCGGGTTCGACGGTTGGCCCGGCCACCCATGGGCGGCCGAGCGCGCGTGGTTCGCCGAGGCGCACGCCGCCGGGCGCCTGCATCTGCACCCCCTCGAAGGATGAGCCGCGCCCCATGTCCACACTGATCACGGTGCTGAAGGGCGGCGGCCGCTACGACGCGTGCTGGGTCGAGCGGCTGGCCCGGGGCGTGCGGTGCCACGCCCCGGCCTTCACGCGGATCCTCTGCCTCACCGACGGGCCGCTCGCCCTCGACGGGGTCGAGCGCGTGCCCCTGCGCCACGATTGGCCGGGCTGGTGGGCGAAGATGGAAGCGTTCCGCCCCGGCCTCTCGGAGGGCACGACGCTGCTGTGCGACCTCGACACCGTCTTCACCGGCCCGGCCGACGCCCTCTCCCGGCCCGGCCTCGCGGCGATGGAGGACTACTTCCACGAGGGCCGCCTCTCCAGCGCCCTGCTGCGCTGGGACGGCGATGAACTCGCCGGGCTCTATGAGCGCTTCGCGGCCGAGCCCGAGCGCTGGATGACCGCCGGCTCCTGCGGCCCGGTGCCCAACGCCGTGCACGGCGATCAGGTGGTGATCGATCACCTCCTCCGCCGAGAGGGCGTGCGCCCGCGCTTCTTCCAGGAGATCGCGCCGGGTCTGCTCGACTTCTACGATCCCCGGCGCGACGCCCACGGACCGGTCGTGATCTTCATCGGCGAGGCCAAGCCCGACACCGCCCGCGGTTCGGTCCACGCGGCCTGGGCCGGCGCCTGAACGGCGCGGCCCGTCCGCATCGCGCCCGGCCTCCGACGGTGCGGCGCCAAGCGCCGGTCCGACCGGGCTGGCGGACCGGCTCGACCGCGGCCGGAACGGTGGGTCGGCCATTGCGGTCGAGGGAAGCGGGCTGGCTCCCGACAGCCCTCCCCGGCGAGGCCCGTTAGCACCGGGTCGACGGAGACGGCGTGCGCCATGGTCGAGCATCGGCGCGACCTGAACTGTCATGCAGGCGATCGGGCCGTGTCACATGACTTTGCAGGGACCCCCGAGAGCGCTCTCCGACGAAGTGGACGCCGGTTCGGCACAAGAGAGCGCGTTCATACGAGAGGCTAGAGCCGTTCCCGATTGCAACGCGATCGGGAACGGCTCTAGCCCGAAAGAAAAATTGCCAATCGAGGGTCGTTTCGTAGCTTTCCAAAGAGCAGACGAACGGGGCGACGGTCCGTCGGCGCCTGATCGGTGGTCGGGGCGTGCCAGCCTGCCGGCTTCGATTGCCTGACGGATAGAATCACCCTCGCCAGAGACGGAGCCGCCCATCGCACTTCTCCCTTGCGTCCCGGAGCGCGTTCGTCTCCGGCCTCAAGGCATTTTTGTACAAGTGCTCCGGAGTGAGGATCGAACGAGATGCGATGATAGTGGGTCCTATAAAAGTCGATTACACATTGTCGTATGACGCCCTCTCGTCGATCGCCATCGGACAGGGCACCTATATCGGGCGAGATTTCAGGGTATCCACGTACAAGAGCGAGATATCCATAGGGAAATTCTGTCAGATCGCGTCCGAGGTAAGCCTGGAGACGAATACGCACGCGATCGAAGAGCGAAGCGGCCCTTACCGCGTTCGTATCCAGAAGCCGATCGTCATCCATGACGGTGTCTGGATCGGTTCGAGAGCCCTGATCCTTCCCGGCGTCACGATCGGTCGAAACGCCATCGTCGCCGGCGGGTCCGTCGTCACGAAGGACGTTCCGGACGATACGTTGGTCGGAGGATCCCCGGCCAGGATAATAAGGAGCCTGCAATCCGCCCGGGTGGATCCCTGCGAGCTTCGAACGCCGGCCCGGTTCTAGCGCGCGAACGACATGCCTCCCCGCCGCCGAGGCGCCGCCGTCCCGCGTCGGCCGGAGTCCGGGACCGGGCCTTCTGTCACAGCGCGAAAGCGGGCCCGGCCGACCATCTTCCGGCCATGCGATCAGCCCCCTTCACCATCGTCATCTCCGGCAAGCGGTACGAGTGCCGCGTGGCCGGCGACACCGAGTCCGAGGCCGCCGACACGGCCGAGCGCATCCTGCACCAGCTCCGACGGGACGACCGGGTCTGGCCCGCGCAGGTGAACATCGACTGCGCGGACTTCGAGGCGGGAAAGCGCCTCGCCGCGTACTTCGCCGCCATCACGGTCGAGCCCGACCTCGACTGATCCTGCCGCGATGCGGCCGGATGCCGCCGCGGCGCAATCGCCGGGGCGCCTTCACAGTGTCGCCGTGTTCCGGGCGCCTCATCGTCCGGTGGGCAAGCCATCGAAGCCGGGTTGGCCCTTGGCTCATCAGAGAGTGCGCGCGTTGATCAATGCCCTGGCCGCGGTCCTCACCGTCATCGCCGTGCTCCTCCTGCGAGCCGTGCTGAAGCTGGCGCTCCTCCCCTTCCGCGCCCTGCGCAGCCTGTGGCGGGGGCGAGCGGCACCGGCCTGACATCGCCCGGGCGTGACGCCCCGACGGCGTGGTCGTCGGTCATGGTGGGCCGACACGGCGCCCTCCCGCACCCGGGCGGGCGCGTCGCCGCAGCCGCGACGGGTCGCCCCGCTGGCCGTCCACTCCGGACAAGCGACCCTGCGAAGCGGGGGGCGGCCTCGCCATCAGGCGAAGTCGCCGAGCTTGTCGCCCGCGTCGCCGGCCTTCGTCAGCGCATCCGAGCGGCCACCCTTCGCGGGCGGTGTCGCCGGCCCGGGCGGCGGATCGCTTTCGGGTGCCCGGGGCGGCGCCGGCGGATCGCCGGCCGGCTCGGGCGTCTCGTCGGGCCTCGGGGTGTCGGATCCGTCCAGCATGGTGGTGCACCGTGGCGATAATCGGCGGGAACCAAGCCGTGCATCGCATCTTCGTTCCGGCAGATCGCGCGCCCGACCGGTTGGCGAGCGGTTGGCGAGCGGTTTCGAGCTGAACCGTAGGGGGGACGAATGCGGCGACCCATCCCCTTGCCGGTCGGCCCCGGCCAGGAAAGCGTGTGGGACTATCCGCGCCCGCCGCGCCTCGAACCGGTGCCCGAACGCCTCCGGGTGATCTTCGAGGGCGTGACCATCGCCGATACGGTGCGGGGCTGGCGCGTGCTCGAGACGAGCCACCCGCCGACCTACTACCTGCCGCCGGGCGACATCCTCCCCGGTGCGCTCGCATCAGCGGGCGGCGGCAGCGTCTGTGAATGGAAGGGGCGGGCGGCCTACTTCGATGTCGTCGGGCCGCAGCGGCGTGCCGAGCGGGTCGCGTGGGCCTATCCGAAGCCGACCGAGCGCTTCGCGGCGCTCGCCGACCACGTCGCCTTCTACGCCGGCCCGATGGATGCCTGCTTCGTCGGCGAGGAGCCCGTCATCCCGCAGCCGGGCGGCTTCTACGGCGGCTGGGTCACAGGGCGGATCGTCGGGCCATTCAAGGGCGAGCCCGGCACGATGGGGTGGTGAGGGACCGTCCCGACCGGCCGGGCTGGGAAGTCCCGGGCGCGCCTCGCGCGATGCGAGCGCGGTCCTCGGCGGCCGGCACGAGCGGCCGCATCAGCGCCGGCCGCGCTCATGCGTGGGCGGGGACGAACGATTGCCGACGGCGCGCGTTTAGGGCCATGCTTGCGCGACCTCCCATCCGATCACCCTACGCCACGGCTGCCGGGCCGGCCAATCGCGTCGAGGCAGCCGACGTCGCGGCCGGACTCAAGCTTGCGCGCGCGAAGGATCATCCCGCCGTGCGCGCGCTCGCACGAGCGAGCGAGGTCGGAAGCTGGCAATCCCTGCTGGCTCTCTCCGCCGGCACCCTGGCCTGGGGCATGGTGGCGCGCGATCGCCGGCTCGCCGAGGCGGGCCGGCACATGCTGCAGGCCGGCATCCTGGCCGGCATCGTGAAGACGAGCCTGAAGCGGGCGGTGCACCGGACCCGCCCGAACGTCCTCATGGACGAGGGAGTCTACGCGCGCGGGTTGCGGGGGACGGGCGTGGGACCGTGGCAGTCCTTTCCCTCGGGGCATTCCGCCCTGAGCGCGGCCGTCGCCCGTGCCGCCGCTCGCGCCTATCCGGACCTGAGGGGGCCCGCCTATCTCGCCGCGGCCGGCGTCGTCTCGGCTCAGGTCGTGCGCGGGGCGCACTTCCCCGCGGACGTGCTGACGGGTGCTCTGATCGGCGTTGCCGCGGAGGCGGCCGCCCACAGGCTCGCGCGCCGACGGCCCGGCGCCGGGACGTCCGGCCCCGCGTAGCCGGCCGGCGCGGGGGTCCGATCGAGCTTCACGACCCAGACCGACGCGCCCGCGACGCGCGGCCATCCTTCGGGCCTCGTCCGCTAGGCGCGGCCCGATCGCAGGCGTGCGACCGCGTCGGCCCCGAGTTCGAGGTAGAGGCGGATCGCGTCGTCGACCAGGGCGTCCGGCGTGACGCCCGCCGCCTTCGCGGCCCGGGTGACCTGGAGGCCGAGCGCGAGATCGACGCGCAGGACGGCACCCTGGGCCGGCGGAGCCGGTGCGGCGGCAGGGGCAGGGGCGGAGCTGTTCCGCGACTCGAGCTTGCCGAGCTTCGCTTCGCGACGGCCCCGGTGGACGAGCGCGTCGGCGCGCTCATTGAGCGGGTCGCCGGCATGACCCCGGACCCAGGTCCATTTCACGTCGCGCGCCGCGTTCAGCACGTCGAGGCGCTTCATCAGATCGACGTTCTTCACCTCGCCCGTCGTCGTGCGCCAGCCCCTCGCCTTCCAGCCGCGCATCCACTCGGTCACCGACTTGACGACGTACTGGCTGTCGCACCGCATCTCGATCGCGGCTCCGGCCGGGAAGTGCTCGAGGCCCCTGATCGCCGCCGTCAACTCCATGCGGTTGTTGGTCGTTGTGCCGGGCTCTCCGCCGAACAGCTCGACCGTGCCGTCCGGGGCCGCGATGACGACCCCCCAACCACCCGGCCCGGGGTTCGGGTCGCAACCGCCGTCGGCATAAACGATCGTTCGCATCGTGGCGTCGGCTCTTCCGTGTGGGATGGTCGATGGAGATCGCCATCGATGCCCGAAATTGACTGACAGATGGTATCCCCGCCCCGGGCCGCCACCGCCCGAGGGGCGAGCCGGGCACCGCATCGCCCACCCGCGCCCGGTCGCGCCCCTGGTCCGTGCCGCCCAGGACAGGCCTCACGGTTCCGTCGCGGGTCGATCCCGCCGCGAAGCCGTGTGGGGGCCGGATCTCCGCCCGCGCCGGGTGCGGGGCCGCCCCGTATGCCGCCTGCCGGGATGCGTGCATCCGCCACGCCCGCACGCGCGCGGATCGGTCCTTGATTTCGGCGCCGACGGACAGATTTCGCATCGGCGCCGGGGCCGATAGGTCGGGGCTCCTAGGGTAAGCATCGCAGGTCGCGCACCGTGCGGGGCGCGACTCACATCGAACGAGGGAAGCCATGAGCGAGATGGCGGCAGACAAGACCGATACCGCGACCTTCAGGATGGAGGGACGGTGTCCGTTCGGCGGCGACCGGATCGGCGGTGCGCTCGGCGACCGCCCGGCCCTGGAGAACTGGTACCCGCACCGCCTGAGGGTCGAGCTCCTTCACCAGAACGGCCTGGCGGCCGACCCGCTCGGACCGGACTTCGACTACGCGGCCGCGTTCGCGACGATCGACTTCGCGGCGCTGAAACGCGACATCAAGCAGTTCCTGACCTCGTCCGTCGCGTGGTGGCCGTCCGACTACGACAATTACGGCCCGCAGATGATCCGCATGGCCTGGCACGCGGCGGGCACCTACCGCATCGCGGACGGCCGCGGGGGCGCCGGCACCGGCATGCAGCGCTTCGCGCCGATCTCGAGCTGGTGGGACAACGGCAACACCGACAAGTCGCGCCGGCTCCTGCAGCCGATCAAGCACAAGTACGGCAACGCCCTGTCCTGGGCCGACCTCATGGTCCTGACCGGAAACTGCGCCCTGGAGATCATGGGCCTGCCGACCTACGGCTTCGCCGGCGGCCGGCTCGACGCCTGGGAGGCGGACAACGCCACCTACTGGGGCCCCGAGGTCGTGGACATGGGCGAGGTCTCGAGCTTCGACGACATGGTCAACCGCGACAAGCGCTGGCGGGGCCGGAACGGCGACGCCGACTACGACCTCGAGAACCCGCTCGCCGCCTCCCACCAGGCGCTGATCTACGTCAACCCGGAGGGCCCCTACGCCAGCGGCGACCCGCTGGCCTCGGCGCGCGACATCCGGATCACCTTCACCCGCATGGCGATGAACGACGAGGAGACGGTCGCGCTGATCGCGGGCGGCCACGCCTTCGGCAAGAGCCACGGCATGGTCCCGGCCAAGGAGATCGGGCCGCCGCCCGAGATGGCGCCGATGGAGGCGATGGGCCTCGGCTGGCACAACCCGAGGGGGACCGGCGCCGGGCGGGACACGATGACGAACGGCATCGAGGGCAGCTGGACGCCGGATCCGACCCGGTGGGACAACGCCTATCTGGAAAACCTCTTCCGGTTCGACTGGGAACAGACGCGGAGCCCCGCGGGGGCGCTGCAGTGGAAGCCGAAGGACGCGGGCGCCCCCAAGACGCCCGACGCGCACGTGCCCGGGCAGATGCACGACCTGATGATGATGACCTCCGACATCGCCCTCAAGGTCGATCCGGATTACCGCAGGGTCTGCGAGAAGTTCCTCGCCGACTTCGACGCCTTCACGCAGGCCTTCTCGAAGGCCTGGTACAAGCTCACCCACCGCGACATGGGGCCTAAGCACCGCTACCTCGGCCCGGAGGCGGTGATCGAGGACGGCCTGCTGTGGCAGGATCCGCTGCCCGAGCGCGACTACGAACTCGTCGGCGAGGCGGAGGTCGCGGCGCTGAAGCGGGCGATCGCCGCCACGGGGCTCACGGTCTCGGACCTCGCCTTCACGGCGTTCTCGGCGGCGGCGACCTACCGCGACAGCGACAAGCGCGGCGGCGCCAACGGCGGCCGCCTCGCCCTCGCGCCGCAGAAGGACTGGGCGGTCAACCGCCGCGCCGTGCCGGTCGTCGAGGCGTTGCGCGGCGTCATGACGGCGTTCAACGACGGGCGGGACGACGGGAAGCGGATCTCGCTGGCCGACCTCATCGTGCTCGGCGGCTGCAGCGCGGTCGAGACCGCCGCCCGGGATGCCGGCATCGACGTCGCGGTACCGTTCACCCCCGGCCGCGTCGACACCACGCAGGAGCTGACGGACATCGAGATGTTCCGGTGGCTCAAGCCCGTCGTGGACGGCTTCCGCAACTACGTGGACGACGAGTTCGCGCAGATCACGCGCCAGGTCTCCCCGGAGGAGCTGTTCCTCGACAAGGCCAACCTGATGACGCTGACCGCGCCGGAATGGGCCGTCCTGACCGGAGGTCTGCGCGCGCTCAACGTCAACCACGACGGGTCGAACCGGGGCGTCTTCACGGACCGGGTCGGGGTGCTGACGAACGACTTCTTCCGCAACCTGACCGACACGGACCTCGTCTGGGAGAAGGCCGACGCCGACGGGATGGCGTTCGTGCTGAAGGACCGCGCGAGCGGGGCGACGCGGTTCGAGGCGACGCGCAGCGATCTCGTCTTCGGGGCGAACGCCCAGCTCCGCTCGATCGCCGACGCCTACGCGGGAAGCGACGGCCACGGCCGCTTCGTGGCGGACTTCGTCAAGGTGTGGGACAAGGTGATGATGCTCGACCGCTTCGACGTGAAGGGCCACCGGCGCTACGGCGCCATGGCGGCCTGACCGCCGCCGGCGGGACGCTTCGCGTGATGGACCCGCCGCCCGACCGGGCGACGGGTTCGCCACGACCTATCCGTGGGACCTGCTCCGCGCCTCCGGCCGGCCTTGGCGATCAGGGCCGCGTCGCGCCGCGGCGGACCGGCGACGAGAGGGCAACGGGCCGGACGCGTGCCCGGAGTGACACATGCGCCCGGCCTCGCGGCCGTGCCGAGCCCTGATCGGGCGAAAGGCCCGGCACAACCTCGGAAACGTGCGGGCCGCGGACATCCCGCGCGGCCGACGAGGCCTATGTGGAGCCGGGCCGCTCCGGTGTGATGAGACGGGCGTACCGGTATCCGGCCTTTTTCCGGGCGCGGGCCTCGCCGGCCCCGCTCCGCCGTTCGTGCCGCCGCAGGCGCGGGATCTTCAGGGTCGAAGCCCCGCCGAGGCCCGCCGACAGAGGGCGCCGCTACGCCAGCAGGGCTTCCGCTGATGCGTCGATCGCACGCGCGTACCGCGAAGACTGGCTACAAAATACAACTTCGAGATAGTATTTACGCGGTCGGTCCTGGGGCGGGCGGCCCGTTTCCAAGGTTGCGCGCGCCGCCTTCGTGCCTTGGTCGATGGCATGCCAATCGTATCCAGATCTGCCTCCGCGCTCGTGGCCGGGATCGCGCACGAAGATCCTGCAGGCGCGCGCAACGTCTGCGCCGGGCCGGTCCCTGGTCGATAACGTTTGCGTCAATAATGCACCTATACCAGTGAATGCGTGAGATCGGGTGGAACCGGCTTGGGCGCAATCCGTTTGTGCACCGCTGCCGACCGGGCAGCGGAGCGGACGAGGGAGCGCTGCGAACCGTGACGGCGGACATCGATCGGCATCAGCCCCGACAGTCCATCGCCTGCGCCGACGCGGCCGCCCTCGCCACGCAGGGTGCCGCCTCCATCGACGCGCCCGGCTTCCAAGAGGGCGCCGGGCCCGGTGGTAAGAGCGGATGTCGAGCCGCACGTCCGATGAATGAATCCTATTCTACTGGTACGAATGCATCATTGAACGCACTGAACAGGCCCACATCTGCCTGAAGGTCCAGGGTCTTCTCACGCACGACGAGGTGCCCATGACCGACGACAAGACTTCAGCGTCCGCCGAGCAGCTCAAGGGCTCGGTGAAGGAGGCCATCGGCAAGCTCATCGGGGATGCCCGGGTCGAGGCCGAGGGCCGGCGTCAGAAGCGGGAGGCTCCGCCGCGCGGAGCGGGCGCGGTGCGCGGCCGCTGATGCGGCACCGTCGGGCGCCTTCCCGTCCAGCAAACGCGTCCTCACGCGACAGGAACACAGGAGAACGACATGATCGACACGAATCGCATCACGGGTGCCGCCAAGGAACTCGGCGGCAAGGTGCAGGGCGCGGCCGGCGACCTGACCGGCTCGAGGCAGGATTCGGTCGAGGGCCGCCTGCGCGAGGCGGGCGGCCGGGC
>NZ_LSIX01000224.1:0-1490 GCF_001556475.1 Methylobacterium sp. CCH5-D2
GTCTTCGCGGGCGAGGACGGCTTGCTGATCGGCGCCCGCCACGGCGCGCCGCTCGCCATCGGCTACGGCGAGGGCGAGACCTATCTCGGCTCCGACGCGCTGGCGCTCGCCCCCTTCACGGACGCGCTCACCTATCTGGAGGAGGGCGACTGGGCGATCCTGACGCGTGAGGGCGCCGAGATCCGCGACGCCGCCGGGACGGTGGTCGAGCGCCAGCGCCAGCGGATCGCCACCCAGGCCTACCGCATCGACAAGGGCAACCACCGCCACTTCATGGCCAAGGAGATCCACGAGCAGCCGGAGGTCGTCGGCCGCACGCTGAGCCACTACGTCGATCTGGCCAACGGCCGGGTGGCGCTCCCCGAGCCCCTGCCCTTCGACTTCGCCACGCTCTCGCGGCTCTCGATCACCGCCTGCGGCACCGCCTACTACGCGGGGCTGGTGGCCCGGTACTGGTTCGAGTCCCTGGCCCGGCTCCCCGTCGAGATCGACGTCGCCTCGGAGGCGCGCTACCGCGAGGCGCCGCTGGAGCGCGACGGGCTGACCCTGGTCATCTCGCAATCGGGCGAGACCGCCGACACGCTGGCCTCCCTGCGCTACGCCAAGGCGCAGGGGCAGCACACGCTCTGCGTCGTCAACGTGCCGACCTCGACCATCGCGCGCGAATCCTCCGCCGTGCTGCCGACGCTCGCCGGACCCGAGATCGGGGTGGCCTCCACCAAGGCCTTCTCGTGCCAGCTCACCGTGCTCCTGTGCCTCGCCATCCACGCCGGCCGCGCCCGGGGCGTGCTCTCGGCGGAGCGGGAGCGGGCGCTCATCGACGCGCTGATCACCGTGCCGGGCCTGATGGCCGAGGCGCTGACCCGCGAGGCCGAGATCGAGGTCCTGGCCCGCGAGGTGTCGAAGGCCCGCGACGTGCTCTATCTGGGGCGCGGCACCAGCTACCCGATGGCGCTGGAGGGCGCCCTGAAGCTCAAGGAAATCAGCTACATCCACGCGGAAGGTTACGCGGCGGGCGAACTCAAGCACGGGCCGATCGCGCTCATCGACGAGAGCGTGCCGGTGATCGTGATCGCGCCCCACGACGCGGTCTTCGAGAAGACGGTGTCGAACATGCAGGAGGTGGCCGCCCGGGGCGGGCGCATCGTGCTGATCGGCGACGCCAAGGGCGCGGCCGAGCACGGGCTCGACACGCTCGCCACCGTGACCATGCCGGCGCTCGACGCGACGGTGGCGCCGATCGTCTACGCGGTGCCGATCCAGCAGCTCGCCTACCACACGGCCGTCTTCATGGGGAAGGACGTGGACCAGCCCCGCAACCTCGCGAAGTCCGTCACCGTGGAGTGAGGTCCGGGGCGGTCCGAGAGCGGTGTCGAGTGCGGTGTCGAGTGCGGTGGTGACGATGTCGGCGGGCGACCGAGGCCCGTCGGCTCAAGGCTCGGCACGGAACCCCTCCGCCGCAGTCAAGCGCAACCTGCGGTGCGGCGGAG
>NZ_LSIX01000225.1:0-7019 GCF_001556475.1 Methylobacterium sp. CCH5-D2
GGTTCCAGTGGCGATCGAGGAGACGACCCCCGCCATATGCGATCGCCCTGCCCGCAGAGGGGGGAGGGCGATTGCGCGGCTGTTTCTATCCCCGCGCGTTCAGCGCCAGTGCCTCGGCAAGATCCCGCGCATCCGTCAGTTTCTGGCCGCGGGCGCGCATCGCCCGCAGCATCGCCCGGTTCGGGAACGGGCAGTAGGGCAGCACCGGCACGTGCTCGCCCTCGGGTATCTCACCGTCCCGTGCGATCCGGTCGAGCAAAGCCTGCAGCATCAGCAGGCCGTGCTGGTGCAGCTGCACCGAGGCGCGCGTCGCCGTCACGTTGGGCGAGAGGCGGAACCGCTCCTGCGCCAGGATCGCTCCCGCATCGATCTGCGGGGCGAGCCGGTGCAGGGTCATGCCGAAGGCGTCGGGCCCCTCGGCGAGCGCGTGGATCGTCGGCACCGGGCCGCGGTGGCGCGGCAGCAGCCCCGGATGGGCGTTGATCCCGCCGAGCCGGGCCGCCGCAATCGTCTCGGGCCTGAGAATCTGGTCGAAATGATAGGTGAGGATCAGATCCGGCGCGTGCTCGCGCAGGGCCTGGGCCACCTCAGGCCCGTTCACGTCGTCGACGGTCAGCACCGGCACGCCGTGGCGGGCGCAGAGCGCGGCGAGCGGCGTGGTCTCGCTGAGATCCTGGCTGCGTCCGAGCGCCTGGGTCAGGGGTGCGAGCGGGCGCAGCAGGTCGGGCAGCCCGAAATTGATGCCCAGATACGGCAGGATCCCGGGCCCGGAGCGCGCGAGGTGGCGCCGCACCTGGCCCACGAGGCCGCCCGCCGCCGGCCGCTCGGCGTTCGAGAGCCCCACGAAGGCGATCTCGAGCGCGTGGTCGGCCACGAACCGGCGCACGGCGCGCGCGTTCGGCAGCGCCTCCAGAACGAAGAGCGCGATGCGGGCGCGCGCCATCAGCGCCGCTTCCGGATCTGGAAGCGGAAGCCGTGCATGCCGAGGCGCCGCAGGGATTCGGGCAGGAGGCCCGCGCCGCGGGCCAGCACCGCGAGCAGCATGGGGAAGGCGACGATGTCCCGGTCGCGCTCCAGGCCCTTCGCGATGCGCCGGGCGGCCTGGTCGGCGCTCATCTCCAGCGGGCGCCAGCCCTTGTAGTCGCCGCCCATCGGGGTCTTCACGTAGCCCGGCGTCACCACGTTGATCTTCACGCCGCGGGCCCGGACCTTCTCGCGCAGCGCCAGCCCGTGGGCGAGCAGCGCCGCCTTGGCGCCGCTGTAGGCGGGCGCGTCGGGCAGCGGCGCGAAGGCCGCGAGCGAGGACATCAGGGCGATCTGCCCCCGGCCCCGGGCGAGCATCAGGCCGAGGCAGGGCAGCATCACGTTGAGGGCGCCGCCGAGATTGATGTCGGCGGTCTCGAAGGCGACCTCTTCGGTCTCGACATCGCCGGTCGGATGGCCGCCGTTGATCGCCGCGTTGACGACCGCGAGGTCGAGCGGGTGGCGCGCGTGCGCCGCCTCCAGGAAAGCGCGCACCGCGGGTCGGTCGCGCACGTCGAGGCACTCGGTCTCGACCGCGGCGCCACGGGCGCGGCAATCCTGCGCGACCGCGTCGAGGCGCGCCGGGTCGCGGGCGACGAGGACGAGGGTGGTGCCCGGGCCGGCATAGTGCCGGGCGAGCGCCGCGCCGATGCCGCTCGACGCGCCGGTGATCAGGATGCAGGGCATGGGCGCGGTGCTACCCCGCGGCGGTCCGCCGGATCAAGCTTGCAGCCAAGTCAGGGATCCCAAAGGACTGCGTCCTTTGGCGGGGGGCCGGGGCGCGCAGCCCCGGGATTGGTCTCTCCGACCCGGCAGAGCCGGGACGGGGAGATCAAATGCAGGGCTCTGCCCTGCACCCGCGAAAGGTCTCGACCTTTCGAAACCGGGACTTCAGTAGACGGGGGCGAGGCGCCCGTCCTCCTCCGCCCGCTCGCGGATGGCGCGGGCGGCGGCGAGGGTCGCGTCGGGCATGGCCGATTCCATGCGCGGCACCGAGCCGGCGACCGCGCGGGCGATCGCCTCCTGCGAGAAGAAGCCGCCGTTCACCTGGGTCCGGTTGAGGACGACGCGGCGGAAGTCGGCGACCAGATCCATGTCGGGCGCCGTCGGCTCGGTCCAGAAGCTGTCGAGGTCGCCCTGATGGGTCAGGCCCGCCATGTTGTAGATCGCGGTGCCGACCGCGTGGGTCGGGCGGCCCATCTCCAGCGACAGCATGCCGACCGTGGAGTTCACGATCACCACGCCCCGCGCGCCCGCGATCAGGGCCGGCAGGTCGCCGCCGTCGATGAAGTCGAGCCGTTCGCTGACCCCGTGGCGCCGGGCCGAGGCGCGGGCGAAGCGGCGCCAGTTCATCAGGCCGCTGTCGAGCGGGTGCAGCTTCACGAGGAGGCGGGTCGGCGCCTTCGAGGTCTCGGCGAAGGACTTGATCACCCGGTCCATGAAGCCCTCGACCCCGAGGAAGGGGGAGTGCACGCGGATCTGGTAGTCGCTGTCGAGCTGGAGCGGCAGCAGGAAGTAGTCGCACCCGACCGCGCGGTAGATCTCGTCGCAGTGGGCGGCCTCGCGCCGGGTCCGGCCGCGGCGGGCGAACTTCTTGATCCAGCCCGCATATTCCATCGCGATATGCGTGGGCCGGTGGCTGCGGAAGCGCGGGTAGAGATAGGGGAACAGCACGTTGGCGAGGTTGTAGCTCACGTCCCACAGGCTGCGGCGCGCCATGTCGCCGGACGACGGCAGGGCGCGGGCCGGCTGCGGCAGGCGGCGGGCGAGCGCGCGGACCGCCTCGGACGTGCGGGGCAGCGAGGAGTAGCCGTTCACGCCGCCGAGTTCGCAGGTGATCCAGTTCGGCCGGACATAGCCTTCCTCGAAGACGTGGACGCGCAGCCCCTCCCGCGCCGCCACTTCGCGGGCGACCACGTGGAAGGGGCGGCAATCGCCGAAC
The DNA here is from genome assembly GCF_001556475.1 of Methylobacterium sp. CCH5-D2. Taxonomy (NCBI): domain Bacteria; kingdom Pseudomonadati; phylum Pseudomonadota; class Alphaproteobacteria; order Hyphomicrobiales; family Methylobacteriaceae; genus Methylobacterium; species Methylobacterium sp. CCH5-D2. The sequence goes on from NZ_LSIX01000225.1 coordinate 2,966, forward strand.
AGCACGATGTCGGTGACGCCGTGCTCGGCCACGTAGGCGTCCAGATAGGCTTCCCAGCCGGTGCGAGGCCCGCGGTAATGGTCGGAGCCGCCGCCCCAGAACAGCCAGTCGCCCGAGCAGAAGTTGATCCGCCGCACGCCGTGGCCCCGCGCCCGCAGCGCACGGCCGAGATCGGAGAAGAAGGGCGAGGCGATGCCCTGCAGGAACAGGAAGGTGGCCGGACGGTCGCGGTCGGCGCCCTCGCGGACCATCGGATCGAGCGGGACCGCCCGGACCTCGGGCCGCGGCGGCAGCCGGGTGGCGGTCTCGGTTCCGACGGTCGCGGAGCCGAGGATCGCGGTGTCGGCGCTTGTGGTGTCCTGGCGAGGCTGCAGCATTCTGAGGCGCTTCTGTCCTTCACCGCGCCGGAAGCCGCGGACGTCTCCGGCAGTCGATCATGGGCTTGCACGACACCCCGGTCCTCAGCAATCCGCTGCGGGGGTCGATCCCTGTGAATCCCGGGGGCTGTGACCGCGCCGCAACGCGCGGTACCGCCCCGGTTCAGCCGGGGTATGGGGCAATCGCGGCGGCGATGTGTCCGCACCCGCTGAGGTTGCGGCCGTCCCGCGCTGCGACCGCGTTCGGGCGGGACTTGTCCCCGCTGCCCACGTTACGCACAGGATCGGCCACGCGCGCCCGAAAATGCGCTACAGGCGGGCGAGCCCCGCGGCAGCCCCGCGGGTGCGACGCGTGACGGGCCGGGGAGACAGCGCCGCGAACATGGAAGCCGCATCGACCGACTTCTTCGCGATCGGACCGACGGTCCGCCACCTGTGCGCCGAGATCGCGGCGGCGACCGGCGGCGCCTGCGTCCGCTTCGGCCGGTCCGGCGCGCGCGCGGCCGTGTGGCGGGGGGACGCGCTCTCCGCCCGGCTGGCCGCGGCCCTCGGACGGCACACGCTCGTCGTCGAGCCCGGCCCGCTCCTCAGCCCCTACGACACGCCGGCGACGGGCCTCGCCTCGCTGCGCATCCACGGTCCGGACGGTGCGCGCGTGCATCATTTCGATCCCTGGACGCGCCGGCCGGTCTCGTCCGAGGACTGCGCCGAGAAGGTCGCGTGGCTCGCCGCGCGCTTCGCCGAGAACGACCGGCGGGTGGTCTATGTCGGCATCTCGAAGTGGAAGCGCCCGGCGCTCGACGTCTTCGCCGCCGGCCCGGCGGGGCCGCCGGTCCACACCATGACGGTGGCCGACGCGGTCGCGGCCGGGCGGCGCCACGGGGCGCGGGTGCGGGCCTGGGCCACCCGGGCACCGGAGGCCCTGGAGGCGGCCTGCGCCGAGGCCGGCCTGCCGCTCGCCCGGATCGAGGACGGCTTCCTGCGCTCGGTCGGGCTCGGCGCGAGCCTGCGGCCGGGCGCCTCCATCGTGGTGGACGACGCCGGCATCTACTACGACCCGCGCCGGGACAGCCGGCTCGCGCTGATCCTGAAGGGGGCGGCCTTTCCCGCGCCGCTCGTCGCGCGGGCCCGGCGCCTGCGCGAGGCGGTCGTGGCGCGCCGCCTCAGCAAGTACAATGTCGGGCTGGACGCCGGCACGGCCGACTGGCCGACCGGCCGCCGGGTCGTGCTGGTGCCGGGGCAGGTCGAGGACGACGCCTCGGTACAGTACGGCTCGCCGACCGTGCGCTCGAACCGGGCCCTGCTGGCCGCGGCCCGCGCGCGCAACCCCGACGCCTTCCTGCTCTACAAGCCGCATCCCGACGTCGAGGCCGGCTTCCGGCCCGGCGCGATCCCGGAGGCGGAGGCGCTGGCGCTCGCCGACCGCGTCGTCGCCGGCATCAGCATCGTGGACCTGCTCGACCGGGTGCAGCACGTCGAGACCATGACCTCGCTCGCCGGCTTCGAGGCGCTGATCCGGGGGCTGACCGTCGCAACCCACGGCCGGCCGTTCTACTCGGGCTGGGGCCTCTGCGAGGATCTGGCGCCGGGGGCCGACCGCGGCCGGCGCCTCGCGCTGGACGAACTCGTCGCCGGGGCGCTCATCCTCTACCCGCGCTATCTCGACCCGGTGGCGATGAAGCCCTGCGAGCCGGAGCAGCTCCTCGACCGGCTCAGCGCCGCGCGCCAGACGGCGCCCAGGAGCGCGCTCGCGCTGGGCCGCCTCGCGCACCTGAGCATGCGGGCGCGCTACGGCCTCTTCAACCCGATCGTCCGGCGCCTGCGCGCGCGCCGCGGCATCCGCCAAGGACTCGGCAACGGACAAGGACCGGACGCGTGAGCGTCCTCGCAGGCTTCCTCGCGCCCCTGGCCTGCGCGCTCGCGCTCGCCGCGACGATCGAGGCATGGGGCGGCGCCGCGCGGGCGCCCCTCGGTCGGCGACCCGGCGACCTCGCCCTGCGGCTCGGCGCCTACGCGCTGCTCACCGTGTTCTGGTTCTGCTTCTCCTGGCGGCCCTGGCTCGCCGCCAGCAGCACCGTGACCACCGTGGCGGCGCTGGTTCTGATCAGCCGGGCCAAGCGCGCGGTGATCGGCGAGCCGCTGGTCTTCAGCGACTTCGCCCTGCTGCCGCAGGTGCCGCGCCACCCGCAGCTCTACTACATCCCGCCGGTGACGAGCCCGCGCGTCGCCGGCCCGTTCCTCATCGCGCTCGCGGGCATCGCGCTCTGGTACTGGCTCGAGCCGAGCCTGCTGCCCGCCGGGCCGGGGCGGAGCCTCGCCGCGATCGTGGCGCTGCCGCTCGCCCTGCTGGGGCTCGCCGCCGCGGCGACGCGGGGGCCGCTCGCGCAAGCTCTCGCCCGGCGCTTCCCGCGGCCGGATCTCGAGGCGGACATCGCCCGCGTCGGCCTGCCGGCGACGCTCATGGCCTACGCGCTGCGCCGCCGCACCGAGGCGGCTCCCGCCGCGGTGCCCGCCGAGCCGACGGCACCGGGCGATCCGGTGGTGGTCGTCATCCAGCTCGAATCCTTCATCGATCCGGAGCGCCTCGGCGGCCCGCGGCTTCCCGCCATGGACCTGATCCGGAGCCGCGCCGCCGAGTACGGCCGCTTGCGCGTTCCGGCGCACGGCGCCTACACGATGCGCAGCGAGCACGCCGTGCTCACCGGCGCCGCACCGGATGCGCTCGGCTTCGGCGTCTACGATCCCTACCTCGCCAACGGCGGCGACGAGCCGGCGAGCCTGCCCCGGCGGGCCGCGGCGAACGGCTACGAGACGCTCTTCGTCCACCCGTTCCACCGCAACTTCTTCCAGCGGGCGCGCGTGATGGAGCGCTTCGGCTTCCGCCGCCTCGTGATGGGCGAGGACTTCGCCGAGGCGCCCCGCACCGGTCCGTATGTGGGCGACGTGGCACTCGGCCGGCGCATCCTCGCGGAGGTGCGGGCGCGGCGCGGCCCGCTCTTCCTGTTCAGCGTGACGATGGAAAATCACGGCCCCTGGAAGCCAGGGCGGTTGCCGGGGGTGGACGACCCGCTGGCCCAGTACCTCCACCATGTCGCCAACACGGGCCGGATGATCGAGGAGCTGGTGGCCGGCTTGGGCGGGGAGCGGGCCACGCTCTGCGTGTTCGGCGACCACGCGCCCTCCCTGCCGACCTGCCGCCCCGGCTTCGGTGAGACGAGCACCGACTACGCCCTGTTCCGGTTCGGCGGGCCGGCTTGCGCGCCGCGGCGGATCGACCGGACCGCGGACGCGCTCGGCCGTCGCCTGCGCGCCACGCTTCACGCGGATATGACACCTCCGGCCGGGACGAGCCCCGCGCAAGCGTGACCGTGCCACTCTCGTGACGTATTGCGGGCCGATGCCCACCCGCACGATGGCGGCCAGCGCTGCGTGCCTGAACGCTCCGTTAAAGCGATCTCGGCCAAATGCGTTTCAGCCATGTGTGAGCAACGATCCTATGCCAGACCGACGACCGGCCGGCGGCCGGAGACCCGGATGGGAGTGTGTAATGGTGCGTAAAGCAGCGCTCGCCGCGCTGACGGCCGGCCTCCTGGCCGGATCCTCCGGCTTCCTGGCCGGCTGCTCCGTGCTGCCCGCGGCGGGTCCGACCTCGCGCGCGGTGGTGGCCGGCGCCGAGG
>NZ_LSIX01000226.1:0-26809 GCF_001556475.1 Methylobacterium sp. CCH5-D2
GTGGCGTGGAGGCGGGTCGCGACCTCCTCCATGCGCCCGGCGATCTCGGCCCCGCGCCCGACGACGATCTCGCCCGCGCGCTCGGCCGAGCCGACGAGATCGTCGCGCAGGGCCTCGGTCCGGGCCGAGAAGCTCTCGACCACCGCGCCGGCGGCGAGCGCCAGGGCGGCCTGCGCCTCGCGCCCGCGGTTCTCGATGGATTCGGCGACGCCGCTGCCGGCCGCCTCGATCGCCCCGCGCAGGGCCGTGCCGCGGGTCTCCAGATCCTGCGTGAAGGCGGCCCCGGTCTCGGCGAAGCGAGCGGTGATCGCGCCGCCCGTGGAGGCGAAACGGTCGGCGAGCTCCCCGCCGGTCGCCGCGAAGCGCTCGGTCAACTCGCTGCCTGTGGCGGCGAAGCGATCCGTCAGCTCGCCGCCGCGGGCCAGGAAGGCGCTTTCCAATGCGCCGGCGGAGCGCTCGAAGCTCTCGCGCACCGCGCTGCCCTGGCGGTCGAGCGCCTCGGCGACTCCGGCGCCGGTCTCGGCCAGCGTGCGGGCGACGAGGGTCGCATTCTCGGACAGCCGCTCGCTCACGCCGCTGCCCGCGGCCTCGAAGGCCTGCGTGACCGCGTTCGCGCGGGTCTCGAAGGTGCGGGTCAGGCTCTCGCCGACCTCGCCGAGGCTGCCGCGCACGCCGTCGCTCGTGGCGACCAAGCGCTCGATCAGGTCGTCACCCCGGCCCGTCATGGCGCCGACGACGCGCTCGCCCGCCTCGCCGAGCGAGGCGGTGATCGCGTGGCCGCGCGCGTCGAGCGCCTCGGTAACGCGCTCGCCGGCACCCGTCATCGCCGCGACGATGCGCTCGGAGGCGCCCTCGAGTTCCTGGCTGAGGCTCTGATGCGAGCCCGTGATGGCACCACGCACCCGCTCCGCGTTGGCGACGATCGCCTCGCGCTGGGCGACCAGCTCGTCCACGAGCGCGCGAATACGGATCTCGTTGTCGGAATATGCGCGCTCCAGCGTGGCGATCTCGCCGCGCACCAGGGTTTCCAGTTCGCCCGCACGGGCGAGCGCGCGCTCGACGCCGTCGCCGACCGCGGCGACCTCGCGGCGGACCGTCTGCGACATGGTCAGCACGGCGTCGGTGGAGAAGCTCTCGGGTTCGGCCAAGCGGACCGCCACCTCGCCGACCGCGCGGGCGACGAGGCGCATCTCCTGGGCGCGCACCGCCAGCATCGCGGCGATGAGGAAGAGGAAGACCGGCCCGGCGAGCGCCGCGGCTCCCACCGTGGCCTGGAGGGGCGTGAGGTTGGCCAGGAAGCCCTTCAGCTCGCCGCCCGACTGGATCCAGGCGATCAGCAGGAGGCCGTTCAGCCAGAGCGCAGCGCCGACCGCCGCGAACAGGTAGGGCTTGCGCGAGGGCCGGACCCGCAGGGTCTGCTGCAGGATGCCGATGTTGCGCCGGTCGTCGTTGGCGACCAGCGAGCGGTCGGGCGGCAACAGGCCGCCCTCGCGGCGGGCGCGCTCGCGGCCGGGCGGCGGCAGGTCGGAGGGGAGGGGCTGGTCGAGGTCGAGGCGCGGCGGCATCTGCCGGCCGGCCGGGTCCATCAGCGGCTCGGCGTCACCGATGTCCGGCAGGCGCGGCTCGGCCCGCTGGTCAATCCCGGGGGGCGTCAGGGCGTCGAGGTTCAGCGCCTGCTCGATCGCAGAGAGCGCCGCCTCGGCCGGATCCTTCAGCTTCTTGTCCGTCGCCATGCAACGCGCCCCGTTACGCCTCGCGCCTGCGGCCAGCGGAAATCCGGCCTCCGGGCGCGATTACCCGTTTACCAATGAAGTCTAGACGGCGCGGCAGGGCCCGGATACCCGAGCCTCCCGGCCGCCCCCCGAAAACCTTAACGGAATGGTTACCACGCCGCATCGGCGCCCTGTCCGCCCCGCTAACCGCATGATGCCTCAAGGCATCGCCCGGCGCGACCGAGCGGCCACCGCGACTGTGGATAGCGGGCGCCGGCCGGAGACGAGGAGATCGCGATGACCGGCCCGAGACCCGAGCCCCGCATCGACCGGGCGCATCTCGCGGAGCAGACGGGCGGGGACGCGGACCTCGCCGCCGAGATCCTCGGCCTCTTCGCCGGCCAGTGCGACCGGCTGCTGCCGATGATCGCCGACACAGCGGCCGACCGGAGCGCGCGCGCCGACGCCGCCCACACGCTCAAGGGTTCGGCGGCCGGCGTCGGGGCGGGGGAGGTCCACGCGCTCTGCGAGGCGGCCGAAGCCGCTTTGCGCGCCGGCTCGGAGCCCGGGGCGGCGGCATTGCGGGAGGCGGTGGCCCGCGCCCTCGCCGAGATCGCGGACGCGGCGTGAGGGCGCAGGCATTCGTGAGGCGGCGCGGCATCCGGCACACTATCTGCCTGGCTGCACCCCGCGCGCGCTTGCATTCCGCGGTCCCTGCCGCCAAGCAGGCGCGCCGCCGTGCGACGGACCCTGGCGACAGACATCGGCGAAACGCCTGACGACCCCCGGAGCCTGAGATGCCCAAGATCACCTACATCGACGCCGCCGGTACGGCCCGGACCGTCGAGGGCAGCGTCGGTGCGACCGTGATGGAGACGGCGCTGCGCAACAACGTGCCGGGCATCGATGCCGAGTGTGGCGGCGCCTGCGCCTGCGCCACCTGCCACGTCTACGTCGCGGACGACTGGGCCGAGCGGGTCGGCCCCGCCGAGGACATGGAGCAGGACATGCTCGACTTCGCCTCCGACGTGCGGGCGACCTCGCGCCTCTCCTGCCAGATCAAGATCGCGCCGGAGTTCGACGGGCTCACTGTGCACACGCCGGCCCGCCAGGGCTGAGAGCCTCTCACGGAACTCCCTCTGTACCGTCGCGTGCAGAGGGAGGGCTCCCTGTATCGGGAGTTTCGTGAGGTGCTCTCAGGCGGCAGGCCTATCGCAGCAGCGACCGTGTCGCGCGGTCGATCCCGTCGGGCGTCAGCGGGAACATCCGGCCGCCGAGCAAGCGCTGCATCATGCCGATCGATTGCGTGTAGGCCCAGTGGCCTTCCGCCACCGGATTAAGCCACGCCGCCTTCGGGAAGTGGTCGAGAAGGCGCTGCATCCAGGCCGCGCCCGGCTCCTCGTTCCAGTGCTCGACCGAGCCGCCCGCCATCGCGATCTCGTAGGGGCTCATCGAGGCGTCGCCGACGAAGACGAGGCGGTAGTCCGGGCCGTAGGTACGGATCACGTCGAGGAGCGGCGTGCGGTCGTCGTGGCGCCGCGCGTTCTCGGTCCAGACCGCCTCGTAGGGGCAGTTGTGGAAGTAGTAGTGCGCGAGGTGCTTGAACTCGGAGCGCGCCGCCGAGAACAGCGTCTCGGCGAGCTCGATGTGCCAGTCCATCGAGCCGCCGACATCGAGGAAGAGCAGCACCTTCACGGCGTTGCGCCGCTCCGGACGCAGCTTCACGTCGAGATAGCCCTGGCGGGCGCTCGCGCGGATCGTGCCGTCGAGGTCGAGTTCCTCGGCGGCACCCGTGCGGGCGAAGCGGCGCAGGCGGCGTAGCGCGACGCGGACGTTGCGGGCCCCGAGTTCCACGGTGTCGTCGAGATCGCGGAAGTCGCGCCTGTCCCAGACCTTGACCGCGCGGAAGTTGCGGTTGCCGTCCTGGCCGATGCGCACCCCTTCCGGGTTGTAGCCGTAGGCGCCGAAGGGCGAGGTACCGCCCGTGCCGATCCATTTCGAGCCGCCCTGGTGACGCCCCTTCTGCTCGGCGAGGCGCTCTTTCAGGGTCTCGAACAGCTTGTCCCAGCCGAGCGCCCGGATCTCGGCCTTCTCGGCCTCGGTGAGGTGTTTCTCGACGAGCTTGCGCAGCCATTCCTCGGGGATGGCGCTCGGCGCGACCGTCTCGCCGACGCTCTCGAGGCCCCGGAACACCTGTCCGAAGACCCGGTCGAAGCGGTCGAGATGGCCCTCGTCCTTCACGAGCGCCGTACGGGCCAGGAAGTAGAACTCCTCCACCCGCTTCGCGGCGAGGTCGCGGTCGAGGGCATCGAGGAGGGTCAGGTACTCGCGCAGGGTGACGGGCACCTTCGCGTCGCGGAGCGCGGTGAAGAACTGCAGCAGCATGGGCCGATAACGCGCGGGCCGGGCGTCCGGGTCAAGCGCCGCCCACGCGGCGTCGGCCCGCGTCGGGGCCCGACTCCCGACCTCGTTTCCTGTGCATAGGCGCGATGACCTGTTGATAGCCCTCTATCGGCGCCGCAGCAGGTCACGAAAGCTGATGCGGGCATCACCACATTCGGTCGCGCGCTTTCTCGCGAGATACGGCTCCTGCGGAGGATCGGCGATGTCTGTTGTCCTGCGCGACATGCGCGACTTCAAGCGGTTCCTGGGGCGGTCGGGCGCGGTGATCGAGATCGTGCGCAACACCTTCATCGAGCGCCAGCCGGCGGCGACCCGGGAGGCCTACCGGGACAAGGGCATGCTGGCCCCACGCCATCTCCACTCAATGACCCGCAAGGCCGCGATCTTCCGGCTGGAGGGATATCCGGGCACGGTCTGGCTCTATTGGGATAAGGGCGCCCGCGGCTGGCGCTTCGAGGGCGACACGGTGACGGTTCCGCTGGACACCGGCCTCGGGCCGCCGGACGCGGTGACCTACCGCTGCCGCTTCGCGGACGGGGTCGAACCGGAGGAGCGGGCCGGGAAGACGGAGCGGCGCCGCGTGCCGACGGACCTGTTCGAGGCGGCCCCGGCCTGAGGCGCGCGACACGCTCCCTTCCCCTCTGCGGGGGAGGGGAAGCGGCCGCCGCTCACGCCGTCCGGCTGACCGGCTTCTCCTTCCCGTCCTTCGCCTCGCGCGCACCTTCCCGCGGCTCGGCGTGCTTGCCCACGGTCCGGCGGGCCCGGAAGACCGGCCGCGTGTCCGTCTCCTTCCGGCGCAGCATGGCGCGGTACTCGTCCCGCCGCTCGTGGATCGACGCGATGACGAGCCCCATCGGCACGCCGACATCGACCAGCACCGCTTCCGAGAGCTGGAGCGATGCCTCGATCGTCTCGGGCACCGCGTCGTCCACGCCCAGGTCGTAGAGGGCGGTAGCGTGGCGGGCGTCGCGGGCGCGGGCGACGATGGTCAGGTCCGGCCGCTCGGAGCGGGCGGCGGCCACCACCGCCTCGACGGCGCGCGGGTTGTCGAGGGTGACGACGAGGGCGCGGGCCGTGGCGATGTCGCAGCGGCGCAGCAGCTCCGGGTTCGCCGAGTCGCCGAAATAGACCGGGTTGCCGAGACGGCGCTGCTCGGCGACGCGGGCGGCGTCCGCGTCGAGGGCGAGGTAGGGGATCTTGTGCCGGGCCAGCATCTCGCCGACCTGGCGTCCGACGCGCCCGTAGCCCGCCACGATCACCCGGTTCTGCTGGCGGTCCGGCGGCGGCTCGGCCCGCGCCCGGCCGAGCTGGTGCTTCGCGGCCCGCTGCCCGATCCGACGGCCGAGGGCGGCCAGCCCCGGAATCATGATCATGGTGACGGTGGTGACGATGAGCGCCGCCGCCCCGACCTCCTCGGGCACGAGCCCCGTGGCCACCGCGCCGCCGATCAGCACGAAGGCGAACTCGCCGCCGGGGCCGAGCAGGAGCGCCGTCTCCAGCGCGACCGGCCGCGCGATCTTGAGCGCGGGCGCGGCCATCAGCACCACCACCGCCTTGATCAGGAGGAGGGCGAGCGACAGGCCGAGGATCGCGCCCGGCGCCGCGACGAGCTGGGCCGGGTCGAGGTTCATGCCGACCGAGACGAAGAATACGCCGAGCAGCAGCCCCTTGAACGGGTCGATCGTCGCCTCGATCGCCCGACGGTACTCGGTCTCGGCCAGAAGAAGCCCCGCCACGAAGGCGCCGAGCGTCATCGAGAGGCCGCTCGCCGCAGCCGTCAGCGCGGTCGCCACGATGACGAGCAGGCAGGCCGCCATGAACAGCTCGGTCGATTTGGTGCGGGCGACCAGCTGGAAGAGCGGGCGGAGCGCCAAGCGCCCCGCCACCACGATCAGCACGATCGCCACCGCCGCCTGGGCCAGCGCCAGGGCCAGGGCGCCGCCCATGTTGGCTCCGTCGCTGCGTCCGAGCACCGCGATGGCGAAGAGCGCGGGGGCGACCGCGAGGTCTTGGAACAGCAGCACCGCGAAGCTTGCCCGGCCGGTCGGCGTGTTGAGCCGCTTCTGCTCGGCCAGCACCGGCAGGACGACCGCCGTGGAGGAGAGCGCGAGCCCGATGCCGACGATCGCGGCGCCCGCGAGCGGCACCTTCAGGCCGAACAGGATCGCGCCGATCACCAGCGCGGAGCAGATCACCTGCAGCGAGCCGAGGCCGAAGACCAGCCGGCGCAGCGTGCGCAGGCGCTCCCAGGACAGCTCGATCCCGATCATGAACATCAGGAAGATCACGCCGAACTCGGCCAGATGCGCGATCTCGGTCCGGTTGCCGATGGTGAAGAGCGAGACCCAGCCGTACTGCTCGGACAGCCGGCCGAGGCCGAAGGGCCCGAGCAGGGCGCCCGCGCCGATGAAGCCCAGCACTGGGCTGATCCGCAGGCGATGGAACAGCGGCACCACGATCCCCGCCGTGACGAGGAATAGGATCGCCTCCTTGTAGGAGCCGGTATGGACCTCTGGCATGGCGCTCCGGTTCCGGCCCCGCGTCCGGTCGTCGTTCGGCCGGGATCATGGGCGGACCCTCGGGCAACCGCAATCCGGCCCGGTCCCGGCGGGGCGCCCTCGAGCGCATCCCACGGATGGGGCGTGGGGACAACCCAGGCAGGCCGCTTGCCTGCCCCACGCCCGGGTGAGGCATATGGGTCACCGCACGGCTCTTTCGGTGGATCCCCCGGCCGCGGCGCAAAATCGGCACATTATGCGCATACCGCGGCCGGTTAACGAACGGTAAAGCTCCAGCCCTCGACGCCTCGTCCGAGCCCCGGGAACCCCATGTCGAAGACACCTCCGAGCCGGGACGTCCAGCGCGAGCGGCGCGCCTGGTCACTCGAGTCCCAGCGGTGGAAGCACGAGCGCGACGTCGAGAAGGGCTACCGGATCAAGTGGGGCTACGTCGCGATCGCCTACCTCGTCGAGTTCATGGTGATCGGCGCCTCGCTCGCGGGCGCGTGGCTGTTCGCGGGCGTCTACAGCGACGGGGACTGGCACGCCTTCTACTTCATGCTGCTGGCGCCGCTGGTCTACGCGGCGGTCGAGCTCTGCCGCGTGCCGCTCGGCATCCTGGCCCGCACGCAGCGCTCCTGGTTCGTGCGGGGGCTGGCCATCGTCGGCATCATCTTCGCGGCGGGCGTGACCACGAAGTCGGTCTCGCAGCTCGGCGAGATGATGTTCCATCCCCGCCTGATGGAGGCCGCCCGCACCAAGACCGCACTGAAGGACGCGCAGGCCGACCGCGACAGCCTCGACAACCGGATCGGCGCGGCAGACGCGCGGGTGCAGCAGTACACGACGGAGCTCGACCAGATCGAGCGGCGCTCGACCGAGAACGCCGCGCAGCTCGCGAGCCTGCCGGCCCAGCGCTGCGAGAAGGTGTTCGGCACCAACAGCCGCGGCGTGCGCTACCAGAACCTGAAATGCGTCACCGACCCGCGCACCCAGACGCTCGCGGCGAGCGTGGCCAAGGCCGGCACCGACCGCGCCGCGCTGACCAAGGAGCTGGAGGAGGCCCGCAAGGCGCGCGCCGCCCTCGACCGCGGCCAGGCCGACCGGCGCGTGGCCGACGCCGAGCAGGCCTACCGCACCGCGGTCAACCGCTCGCAGCTGCACTCCTTCACCGCGATGGTCTACGGCGTCGATCCGATCGACGTGACGGACGCGCAGGTCCACGCCTTCCTGCGCATCTTCGTGTTCGTGCCCGCGCTCTGCGCCGCCTTCGCCTCGACGATCCTCGCCCTGTCGGCGGTCTCGGTGCGCAAGACCTTCATGGACGAGGACGACCTCGGCGCGACGATCGACCCGGCCGCGAGCCCCTACCTGATCGAGCAGCTCACCGAGGGCCTGCGCCAGGAGATCGGGCTGGTGCAGGCCCGGCCGCAGCGTGAGGCGCCCTCCGGAGCCGTGATCCCGCTCGACCGGCGCCAGCCCACCCAATCGGGGGCGCAAGGCCCCGCTCAGACTCCCGTCACCGCCAGCGCCGGAGCCGGTGCATGACCATCCACGCCGCGGGCACCCCCGAGAACATCGTGCTCGCCCAGCACGTCAACGGCCGCTTGCGGGCGGAGGCCCGCATCGTGGCGGCGCGCGCCTTCCTGTTCCGGGCGGCGGGCGCGGGGATCTTCGCGGCGCTCGCCGGCATCGGCGTCGGCGCGGGCGCCTACGGCTGGGCCTATCTCAGCCAGTACGAGTCGGCCGCCGAGCGCATCGCCCAGGCCATGCAGGCCGCCCTCGCGGACGTGACGATCAAGACCAAGGGCGAGGTCACGCTGACCGACAACGTGCTGAAGCTCGACCAGCCCGTGGCGGCCCCGCCCCAGACGCGGCCGGACATCGCCCAGGTGGTGGCCGCCCAGGCCAAGGGCGAGGACGGCAACGCGGCCGTGCGCACCACCTTCACGGTATTCAAGGCGGTGCCCTATCTCGACGGCAACATCGTCACCGGCTGGCAGTTCAAGGGCGACGAGAAGGTGCCGGAGTCGCAGTACTGCTACTTCTCCCATCCGCAGAAGTTCGGCAGCGACGTGCTGACCCAGGTCAACATCGCCATCAACGGGCAGGTGGCGCCGCAGACGAGTTCGCAGCTCAACCTGCAGCAGCTCTCGAAGAGCTGCATCTGGTTCGATCCGAAGAAGGTCTGACGCGGGCCGGGCGCGGCGGCATCGACGCGACGCGCGGCCGCGCATCCCGGGCAGGACCGGCTCTCCGATCCCGGGGTCTCGCGGACGTCCGGCCGTACGGCGACCCTGAAGGGCCGAATGCTGCATGTTGAGGATTTGTTAACCATAAACCGCAGAGGATCGTCTCTATTGACCGCTCAACGCGGCTTTGGGGGTGGGGATGATCATTGTTGTGGCCCTCGTCGGCATGCCGGTCGCGCTGATGGCGGTGACGCTCGCGGCCGACGCGATGCTGAAAGCCCATCCGAGCAAGGACGACCTCTGGCGACTTCCCAAGGTGTCGTCCCTGCGCGCGTGACCCCTCACCCCCGAGACGGTACAGCGCTTGCTCCCGGCCCACGCGCCGCCTAACTCGAAGGCGGACGACCAGAGCAGCAGGGACAGCCGGATGCGCTTCACCGGAACCGAGACCTACGTCGCGACGCCGGACCTGACCGCGGCGGTCAACGCCGCCATCGTGCTGGAGCGCCCGCTCCTGGTGAAGGGCGAGCCCGGCACCGGCAAGACGGTTCTCGCCGAGGAGATCGCCCGGGGCCTCGGCGCGCGGCTGCTGACCTGGAACGTCAAGTCGACGACCAGGGCGCAGCAGGGGCTCTACGAGTACGACGCGGTCTCGCGCCTGCGCGACTCGCAGCTCGGCGACCCGCGGGTCTCCGACATCGCGAACTACATCCGCCGCGGCAAGCTCTGGGAGGCCTTCGCGGCCGACGAGCGCCCGGTCCTGCTGATCGACGAGATCGACAAGGCCGACATCGAGTTCCCGAACGACCTGCTGACCGAACTCGACCGGATGGAGTTCCACGTCTACGAGACCGGCGAGACGGTCCGGGCCCGCCGGCGGCCGGTCGTGATCATCACCTCGAACAACGAGAAGGAGCTGCCGGACGCCTTCCTGCGACGCTGTTTCTTCCACTACATCCAGTTCCCGGACGCCGAGACGCTCCGGCGCATCGTCGAGGTGCATTATCCCGGCATCAAGCACCGGCTGGTCGAGGAGGCCCTGCGCGTCTTCCTGGAGACGCGCGAGGTGCCGGGGCTCAAGAAGAAGCCCTCGACCTCGGAACTGCTCGACTGGCTGAAGCTCCTAGTCTCCGAGGACGTCTCGCCCGAGACCCTGCGCGAGCGCGACGGCCGCAAGCTGATCCCGCCCCTGCACGGGGCGCTCCTGAAGAACGAGCAGGACGTGAGCCTGTTCGAGAAGCTCGCCTTCATGATGCGGCGCGACGGGCGCGGCGGCTGAACCCTCGCATTCGCGAGACCTCGGCCCAGATAGGGGGCCGGACGCGGGGGCGACCGGAGCCAGACCATGAAGACGAAGAAGCTCGGCCTCACCGGCCTCGACGTGTCGCCGCTCTGCCTCGGCTGCATGACCTACGGCGTGCCGGAGCGCGGGCCTCATCCCTGGACCATGCCGGAGGCCGAGAGCCGGCCGCTGCTGCGCCGCGCGCTCGACCTCGGGATCAACTTCCTCGACACGGCGAACTACTACTCGGACGGCACCTCCGAGGAGATCGTCGGGCGCGCGCTGAAGGACTTCGCCCGCCGCGACGACATCGTGCTCGCCACGAAGGTCTTCTACCCGCTCACCGACGCGCCGAACGCGGGCGGCCTCTCGCGCAAGGCGATCTTCCAGGCGATCGACGCCTCGCTGAAGCGGCTCGGCACCGACTACGTCGATCTCTACCAGATCCACCGCTGGGATTACGGCACGCCGATCGAGGTGACGCTGGAGGCGCTGCACGACGTCGTGAAGGCCGGCAAGGCGCGCGCCATCGGCGCCTCCTCGATGTACGCCTGGCAGTTCGCCAAGGCGCAGTACACCGCCGACCGCCACGGCTGGACGCGCTTCGCGACCATGCAGAACCACCTCAACCTGCTCCACCGCGAGGAGGAGCGCGAGATGATCCCGTTCTGCGTCGATCAGGGCGTGGCGCTGCTCCCCTGGAGCCCGCTCGCCCGCGGCCGGCTCACCCGCGACTGGGACGCGGCCTCCGCCCGGCAGGAGACCGACGAGGTCGGCAAGAACCTCTACGACGCCACCGCGGAGGCCGACCGAAAGGTGGTCGAGGCGGTGGCGCGCGTCGCCGAGGCCCGCGGCGTGCCCCGCGCGCAGGTTGCGCTGGCCTGGGTGCTGGCGCAGCCGAACGTCGCCGCCCCGATCGTCGGCGCCTCCAAGCCGCAGCATCTCGACGACGCGGTCGCGGCCCTCGACCTCCGGCTCACGCCCGAGGAGATCGCGACGCTCGAAGGTCCTTACGTCCCGCACGCCATCGTAGGTTTTCGCTGATGCGCCGCCTGATCCTCCTGCGCCACGCCAAGTCCGATCGGCCGCCGGGCGTGGCCGACCGCGACCGGCCGCTCAACCCGCGCGGCCGGCAGGCCGCCCCGCGGATGGGCGCCTACATCGCGGAAGCGGGGCTGCGCCCGGACCATGTGCTGGTCTCGCCCGCCCGGCGCACCCTGGAGACCTGGGACGCCGTGCGGGGGCCCCTCGACGGCAATCCGGGCGAGACCGTTCCGGCGCTCTACGAAGCCGGCGCGGCGCAGATCCTCGAGGTCGTGCGCGGCGCGCCCGACAACGCCGGCACGCTCCTCGTCGTCGGCCACAATCCGGGCCTGCAGGATTTCGCCACGGAGGCCGTCGGCAGCGGATCGAAGGCCGACCGGCGCCGCCTCGCCACGCAATTCCCCACGGCGGCCCTCGCGGTGATCGATTTCGAGGTCGGCGGGTGGGACGAGGTCGCCTCCGGGACGGGGCGGCTCGAACGCTTCGTCAAGCCGAAGGATCTCGGCGACGACGACGAGGACTGACACCGCCTCCGTTCGATCGCCGCGAAGGCGATCGGATCCCCCCTCTCCCCGCCGTGCCGGGAGAGGGGGATCCTCGGTACGCGAAAGAGATCGACCCGGTGCACCGTGGGCCGGATCATGGGCCGGATCATGGGTCGGATCATGGGTCGGCCCGCAAGCGGTTGCCCGCGGGTCCTATCCCTCCACCGGGGCCACCCGCCTTGCCTCGCCCTCCACCCGAGGCACGGGGCTCCCCGGCACGAAAGCGTCGAAGGCGGCCCAGAAATCCTCCCGGATCGGGTCGCGCTCGTGCAGGATCTCGTGGCGCGCGTCCGGCAGGACCAGGATCGTGCCGGCCTTGAGCCGGGCGGCGAAGCGCTCGGTCGCCGGCGTGCCGCAGACCGGGTCGGCACCCGCTCCGAGGATCAGGGTCGGCGTCGCGATGCGCGCCGGCAGCCGCGGGTCGCGCAGGCGCGCCATGGCCCGGAAGGCGCCCGCGAGCCACGCCACCGTCGGATCGCCCACCGCTCCCGCACCGACCGCCCGCGCCGCGGCGGCGTTTCGGGCGTAGCGGGCGGGATCGCGCGAGAGCCGGTTGCCCGGATAGGGCATCGTGGCGATCGAGGCGCCGGGATCGTGCGGGACGTAGCGACGGCCGCGCAGCCGATGTCCCAGGCCGAGCAGTGCTCCGACGCCCGGCACGTGCGACAGCCGGGGCACGAAGGCGCGACCGAGGCGCAACGCCTGGAGCGAGCGCGCCACCGCCGAGGCCGCCGCCGGCCACGCGACCATGCGGATCGAGAGCATCGGCGCCACGGTGACGATGCGGCCGAAGGGCAGCCAGCCCTCCGCCGCGCCCGTGAGGGCGACGCAGCCGCCCATCGAGTGGGCGAGGCAGTGGTAGGGCTCGGGCATGAGCGGCACGAGCACGCTCTCCTCGATCGCCTTGAGGTCGAGACGGTAATCGTCGAAGCGCGCCACGTGACCTTTACGCGGATCGTCGACCTGCCGGCCGGATTCGCCCTGGCCGCGCCAATCGAAGGCGACCACGCCGAAGCCCCGCGCGATCAGCTCGCGGATCACCTCGTAGTATTTCTCGATGAACTCGGCCCGCCCCTGCAGCAGGCAGACCGTCCCCCTGCCGCGCCGGGCCGGCGCCCGCCAGTAGGCCGCCCGCAGGGTCAGGCCGTCCCGCGTGCGCACGCCGATCAGCGTGCCGCCCGGCGGGACCGGGTTGTCGGGCGTCGAATCGAGGGTCAGCATCGGCGGATCCGGCTCTTGGGAGAGGATGCGAAAAAATTGCCGCGCGGTGGCATCGAGCGGTCTTGCGGGCCTTGAAGGCAGATCGGGCCGCTCCGATATCCTTGTCGTGCCGGCCAGGCGGCGGCACGACAACGGTCCGGCCCTCGGGCGGACCCTCTTGAATGCAGAGAAGCATGTTGCTCCACGGAGGATATGTTATGCGTCAGTTCGATCTTGCTCCCCTCTACCGCTCCACCGTCGGCTTCGACCGGCTGTTCTCGGCCCTCGACCAGTTCGTCAGCGCCGACAGCGTCCCGAGCTACCCGCCCTACAACATCGAGCGCACCGGCGAGAACGCGTACCGGATCACGGTCGCGGTCGCCGGCTTCACCGAGGCCGATCTGTCGATCGAGGTCAAGGAGAACGCGCTGACCCTGAAGGGCGAGCGCAAGGGCGACACCGCCCGCCGGGTGGAAGTGCTGCACCAGGGCATCGCCGCCCGCGGCTTCGAGCGCCGGTTCCAGCTCGCCGACTACGTCCAGGTGACGGGCGCGGCGCTGGAGAACGGCCTCCTCCACATCGATCTCGTCCGCGAGATCCCCGAGGCGAAGAAGCCGCGCCAGATCCAGATCGCCACCGGCCAGAAGACCGCGGCGATCGAGGGCGAGGTGCAGCAGGCGGCCTGAGCCGCCGGCACCGCGTGAGGGAGCGCCCCGGCCACCGGCCGGGGCGTTCTCGTGCGCGCTCAGTAATCGCCGAACCAGTCGCCGACGCCGGGCTCGAAGCAGGTGTAGCCCACGAAGCAGCGCGGCGCGTCGCGCGTCGGCACGAAGCCGGCGCGGGTCACCTCGGTCGGCGCGCAGAAATTGCGGTCGCGGACGTAGCGGTCGTAGGTCGGCCCGCCCGTGCCCAACACGATGCCGCCCGCCCGCAACACGGTCGCGCGGGCCTGCGCGCAGGTCATCGTCGTGCTGTCGGGCCGACCCTGCGCGCTCGCGGCGGTCGCCGCGCAGGTCAGCAGAAGGGCGGTGTAGGCGTGGCGCATGGGTGATCCCGCTCCCGGTCGGGCAGGAGGGGAACGCCGCCACGGGCGCAGGTTTCCGGTGCGCCGGCCTTCAGAAATCCCCCAGCGCGAGTTGGCCCTGGTTGCCCCGGCGCGGGGCGGGGGCCTTGCGCTCCTTCGGGGCAGCGGCCTTGCGGGGCTTCGCCTCGGCGCCCGCGGCCGAGCGCGGCGTATGCGACTTCGCCATCCGCTCCTTCGCCTTGTCGCGGGCGACCGCCTCGGGCGCCTGCGGATCGTCGCTGAGCCACTTGCCGCGCTTGATCACCTCGTTGACCCGGCCCTGGTTGACGCCGACCTTGAAGGCGATCTCCTGCTGGGTCATGCCCGTGGTCGCGTGCAGGTCGAGGATGGTGCGGGCGAGCTCCGGCGTCATCTTCTGACCCGTGAGCCGGCGGGCGGGCTTCACCGTGCGGGTGGCGCGGTCGCGCTCGCGCAGCCGTTCGAGGAGGGCGAGCGCCATGTTCATGCCGTGCTCGCGCAGGGCCTCCTCGAATTCCTTGAGCGTCGCCATCGACGAGTTCTCGCGTCACCGGGACGGGTGCGGGGCACCCGGAACATTCCTCGAACGTGCCGGATCCGGCCCCGGTTGCGCAACCCGCGCGCGGGCGCTCCGCCCCGGGCGTATCGCGGATCGCTGCGTCATCCACCGCTAAATCGGCTCGCTGGCGCCGGAACGGATGCTCGGCTACATCCCGGATCCGTTCACGCGGTGTCACAGCGGCAGGAATCGTCCGGGACATGATCAGCCCCATCCTCACCGTCTCGCAGTCGGACGCGCCGCACTCGCTGGCGTCGGCCCTGGAGGACGGCGCGGTCCTGCTCTTTCCCGATCTCGCCTTCCCGTTCAGCGATTTCGAGCGCCGCTTCGTCGAACGCCCCTTCGCGGACGGCAAGGCCAAGAACGTCAACATCCGCGGCGAGAACGCGGAGCTGCGCGGGGCGGCGGGCACCCCGGAGGAGCAGGAGGCCCTGCGCCAACTCCTCCTGCGCTACCGCGGCTTCGCGCAGGGGATCGTAGATCGCTATCTGCCCGATTACATCGGCCGGGTGAGCCTCGCCGGCACCTCCTACCGGCCCTTCGACGTGGACAAGCGCAAGCTGAGCTGGCGCCGCGACGACACGCGGCTGCACGTCGATGCCTTCCCGTCGAACCCGATCGGCGAGAAGCGGATCCTGCGCGTCTTCCGCAACATCAACCCGAGCGGCCAGCCGCGGCGTTGGCGCGTCGGCGAGGATTTCGGCTCGATGGCGGAGAAGTTCCTGCCGAAGCTGCCGGGCTACTCGCCGCTCTCGGCGCGGTTGCTGGCGGCCTTGCGCATTACCAAGGCGCGTCGCTCCGAGTACGACCACCTGATGCTGCACCTGCACGACGCGCTCAAGCAGGACGAAGCCTATCAAGCCCACGGCCCCCAGGCCGACGTGAACTTCCTGCCCGGCCAAACCTGGGTCACCTTCTCGGACCTCGTGATGCACGGGGCGATGGGCGGCCAGTACATGCTGGAACAGACCGCCTACCTGCCGGTCGCCGCCCAGGCCGACCCGGCCAAGAGCCCGCAGCGCATCCTGGCGGCCAAGCTCGGCCGCCCGCTGCTCTAGGAGACACCCGCTATGATCCTCGAGATCGCCCAGATCGACGTGAAGGCCGGAAGCGAGGCCGAGTTCGAGGCCGGCATCAAACAGGCCGCCGAGATCTTCCGCGCCGCGAAGGGCTGCGTCAGCTTCGCGGTGCGCCGCTCGGTCGAGAAGCCGCAGCGCTACCGCCTTCTGATCGAGTGGGAGACGCTGGAGGCGCACACGAAGGACTTCACCGGCTCGCAGGCCTGGAAGGATTACCGGGCCCTCGTCTCGCCCTGCTTCGAGGCTCCGCCGAGCGTCGAGCACACCGAGCTCGTGCTCCGGGCCTTCTGAGGATCGAGGATGCTGAACCGCCCCCTGCGCATCGGCACCCGCGGCAGCCCGATGGCGCTCGCCCAGACCGGCATGGTGCGCGACCGGATCGTCGCGGCCAATCCCGGGTTGGAGACCGAGATCGTCGTGATCACGACGGTCGCCGACAAGGTGCTCGACCGGCCGCTCTCCGAGATCGGCGGCAAGGGTCTGTTCACCAAGGAGCTGGAGCAGGCGCTCTTCGCCGACGCGGTGGACGTCGCCGTCCACTCGATGAAGGACGTCGAGACCTGGCTGCCGGACGGGCTCGTGATCGCCTGCATCCTGGAGCGCGACGATCCGCGCGACGCCTTCCTGTCGCCGCACGCGGACGGGTTCGCGGGGCTCAAGCCCGGCGCGCGCGTCGGCACATCCTCGCTGCGGCGGGGCGCGCAGGTGCTGATGCGCCGGCCGGACCTGCAGATCGTGCCGCTGCGCGGCAACGCCAACACCCGCATGCGCAAGCTCGAAGCCGGCGAGTGCGACGCGACGCTGCTGGCCATCGCCGGCCTGCAGCGGCTCGGCCTGGAAAGTATGGCGCGCTCCGTGCTGGAGACCGACGACATGCTGCCGGCGGTGGCGCAAGGAGCGCTCGGCATCGAGTGCCGCGCGGACGACGAGGCGGTGCGGGCGCTGCTGGCGCCGGTCGCCTGCGCGCGCACCACGGTCGCGGTCGGCTGCGAGCGGGCGCTGCTGGCCGAGCTCGACGGCTCCTGCCGCACCCCGATCGCGGCGCTGGCGCGGATCGACGGGGATCGGCTGCAGCTCGACGGGCTGCTCTTCCTGCCGGACGGCAGCCGGCACTGGGCGGTGGCGCGCAGCGGCTCGGTCGCGGACGCGGACGCGATCGGCAGGGAAGCGGGCGCCGCGCTGAAGGCAGCGGCGGGCGAGACCTATACGCAGCACCTGCAATAGGCGGAGACCGACCCAGTCACGTCCCAAAGAAGGTGAGGCGCGATGTCCCTCCCCCCTCTGCGGGGGAGGGTGGCTCCTGCGTCAGCAGGGGCGGGATAGGGGAGCAACGGTGCCGGCCCGTGCTCGGTATCGACGCTGGGCCTCTTCCGGAAACTGTCGTCCCCTCACCCGACCCGCTTCGCAGGCCACCCTCTCCCGCGGGGGAGAGGGATGGGCGGACGGGAGGCGATTGATCGAGCAGTCGCACGGCCACCGCTCTTGATCGCCACACCCGCCTACTTCGACGTGGCGAACAGGCGCGAGACGAACCAGAGCGGCACCACCACCACGGCGCCGGCCAGGATCCAGCCGCCGAAATCGTGGAAGGTCGCGAGGCCGAGGTCGATCAGCGCGCGGGCCGAATCGTAGGCGTGCCAGAACAGCTGCCCTGGCGTCAGCCCGAGCATCGCCATCAAGGCGCCGACGAGGACCGACAGGAAGAGAAGCCGTAGGAACACCGCGGTCGGCGAGCCGCCGATGAAGCGGCGCAGGGCGTTGTCACGGCTGCGCGGGGGCTCGCCCGGATAGGCCTGGTACGATCCGCCCGCGCGGTGCCTGTCGTGCTCGACCATCATCTGCCTGCGACCTCAGGATTCAAGTCCGGTGCCATTCGGGATCCCTCGACTGAAGAGACCCCGAACCCGGCGGAAGCGTGACGCGAGCGTCACACCCCCGGCGAAACTCCCCTCCAACTCGGGCGTTGGGCGGTTTCACGGCTCGGCCGAGATGGCAACGCAAGCCCGGGCCGCCAAGATATCTGCAAGCAGCGCGCACGACAGACGCGGGCCGCACGCCCCAACCTGTGCGGCCGAACACACGGAACGACCGAGACGATGATCGACCACGCCCTGTTCGACCCGGCGACGATCGATCCGGAAACTCTGCGGCTCAACGCCGAGATCGTGGCCGCCCACGCGGCGCAGGCGGACCCGTGGACGCTGCCGATCGCCGAGGTGCGCGCGCGCCGCCGGGCCGGAACGCAGGCCTCGCCCGCGATGCCGCGCAGCGCCCGGGCCGAGACCATGCTGATCGACGGGCCCGGCGGCGCGCTGCCGCTGCGGGTGATCCGTCCGCGGCCGGGCGTGAAGCTGCGCGGCGCCTACCTGCACATCCACCGCGGCGGCTGGATCTGGGGTGGGGCGGACGAGCAGGACCCCTGGCTGGAGCGTATCGCCGACACCTGCGGCTTCGTCTGCCTCTCGGTCGAGTACCGGCTGGCGCCGGAGCACCCGTATCCGGCCGCGCTGCTCGATTGCGAGGCCGCCGCGCTCTGGCTCGCCGGGCCGGGCCGGGCGGAGTTCGGCATCTCCGCGCTCACCATCGGCGGCGAATCGGTCGGCGCGCACCTCGCCGTGATGGTGCTGCTGCGCCTGCGCGACCGCCACAAACTGCCCCGCGCCTTCCGGGGGGCCAATCTCAACGCGGGCTTCTACGACCTCGGACTGACGCCCTCCGTGCGCAACTGGGGTTCGGAGCGCCTCGTGGTGAACACCGAGGACCTCACCCGCTTCGCCGACGACTACGTGCGTGAGGGCATCGATCGGCGCCGCCCGGACGTCTCGCCGATCTACGCCGAGCTGAAGGGCCTGCCGCCCGCGCTCTTCACCATCGGTACGGCCGACCCGCTGCTGGACGACACGCTCTACATGGCCTCGCGCTGGGCGGCGGCCGGCAACGGCGGCCACACGGCCGTCTACGCGGGCGGCTGCCACATCTTCGTGCGCTATCCGGGCGCGATGAGCGAGCGCGCGCTGGAGCTGATCGACCGCTTCCTGATGGCGCTCGCCTGAGCGCGGATCGTCTTCCCCCGGCCTTCCGGGACTGGTTCGCGGGCCGCGGCTGGAGCCCGCGCCCGCACCAGCTCGAACTCCTGCGGATCGCGGGCGAGGGTCGCTCGGCGCTGCTCGTCGCGCCGACCGGGGCCGGCAAGACGCTGGCCGGATTCCTGCCGAGCCTCGTCGCCCTGAGCGGCACGAAGGCCGCGCAGCGCCGCGGCCTGCACACCCTCTACGTCTCGCCCCTCAAGGCGCTGGCGGTCGACATCGCCCGCAACCTGGAGGCGCCGGTCGCCGAGATGGGGCTGCCGGTCCGCATCGAGACCCGCACCGGCGACACGCCGGCCCACAAGCGCACCCGCCAGATCGCGAGGCCGCCGGACATCCTGCTGACCACACCGGAGCAGCTGGCGTTGCTGATCGCGCACCGCGAGGCGGCGGACCTGCTGGCGAACCTGCGCTGCGTCATCCTCGACGAGCTGCACGCGCTGGTCACCTCGAAGCGGGGCGACCTGCTCTCCCTGGCGCTCGCGCGGCTGCACCGGCTGAGCCCGGGGCTCACCGCGATCGGGCTGTCGGCCACCGTGCGGGAGCCGGACGAGCTGCGGCGGTATCTGGTGCCGCAAAGACCGAGCCTGACGCTCCCGGAGGCTTTCCCGTCCTCCCCTGCGGGGGAGGGTGGCAGGAGAGCCGAGGCCATGGCCGACCTCGTCGTGGTGAAGGGCGGCGCCCGGCCCGACCTGCGCCTGCTCGAATCCAACCGTCCCCTGCCGCTCGCCGGGCACACCGCCCACCAGTCGATGCCGGCGATCTATGAGCTCATCCGCCAGCACCGCACGGTGCTGGTCTTCGTCAACACCCGCCTGCAAGCCGAGTACACCTTCCAGGAACTCTGGCGACTCAACGACGACGTGCTGCCGATCGCGCTCCACCACGGCTCCCTCGACGCGCAGCAGCGCCGCCGGGTCGAGGCCGCGATGGCGGCGGGGCAGCTGCGCGCTATCGTCTGCACCGCGACGCTCGATCTCGGCATCGACTGGGGCGATGTCGATCTCGTGGTCAACATCGGCGCGCCGAAGGGCGCGAGCCGGATCATGCAACGGATCGGGCGGGCCAACCACCGCATGGACGAGCCCTCGAAGGCCTACCTCGTCCCCGCCAACCGCTTCGAGATCCTCGAGTGCCGCGCCGCGCTCGACGCCGTCGAGGCGGCCGCGCAGGATACGCCCGACGCGCGGGTCGGCGCCCTGGACGTGCTGGCCCAGCACGTGCTCGGCATGGCCTGCGCCGACGCGTTCGATCCGGTGCACCTGTACGAAGAGATCGTCTCGGCGGCGCCCTACGCGGGCCTCGCCTGGGAGGATTTCGAGGCGGTCGTCGACTACGTGGCGACCGGCGGCTACGCGCTGCGCGCCTACGAGCGCTTCGCCAAGATCCTGCGCGGGCCGGACGGGCTCTGGCGGGTGCGCGATGCCCGCACCGCCCAGCAGTACCGCATGAACGTCGGCACCATCGTGGAATCCGCGAAGGTGAAGGTGCGCCTCGTCCGCTCGGTGCGCGCCAAGCCCGGGACCATCCTGCCGAAGACCGGCCGGGTGCTCGGCGAGGTCGAGGAGGATTTCGCCGAAACGCTCTCCGCGGGCGACACCTTCCTGTTCTCCGGCGAGGTGCTGCGCTTCGAGGGTCTGATGGAGGACGAGGCCATGGTCACGCGGGCGGGACCCGGCACCGACCCGGCGATCCCCTCCTATGCCGGCTCCAAGTTCCCGCTCTCGACCTTCCTGGCCGCCCGGGTGCGGGCGCTGATCGCCGACCCGTTCGAATGGGACCGCCTGCCGAGGCAGGTCGCCGACTACCTCGTGCAGCAGCGCAGCCGTTCGGTGCTGCCGGGGCCGCGCGACCTCCTCGTCGAGACGTATCCGCGGGCGAAGCGCCACTACATCACCGCCTTCCCGTTCGAGGGACGGCTCGCCCACCAGACCCTCGGCATGCTGCTGACCCGCCGTCTGGAGCGGGCGGGCCTTCGCCCGCTGGGCTTTGCTGCCAACGATTACGGCCTCGCGATCTGGACGACGCGGGACATCTCGGAGCGCATCGCCCACGAACGGAATTTTCTGGCCGAGCTGTTCGCACAGGACATGCTGGGCGACGACCTCGAGGCGTGGCTCGCCGAATCCGCGATGATGAAGCGGACCTTCCGGCAATGCGCGGTGATCGCCGGGCTGATCGAGCGGCGGCATCCCGGCCAGAAGAAGACCGGGCGGCAGGTCACGATCTCGACGGATCTGGTCTACGACGTGCTGCGCAAGCACCAGCCCGACCACCTGCTCCTGCGCGCGGCGCGCCAGGATGCGGCAACCGGACTCCTCGACGTGAGGCGCCTCGGCATGATGCTAGAGCGCATCCAGGGGCGAATCATCCACCGGGCGCTCGACCGCGTCTCGCCGCTCTCCGTCTCCGTGATGCTGGAGATCGGGCGCGAGAAGGTCTACGGCGAGGGCGCGGACGAGATCCTGGCCGAGGCCGAGGCGCAGCTTCTCGAAGAGGCGCTGGGCTAGAGGCCGATGGCGCGCCCCGCTCCCCCGGATGAGGATGCGATCTTGGCGCTCGGCCAGAGACTTGAGAAGACGAGTAAGCCCACCGGCCTCACGCTCGCCGGCGAGGCGGCGGTGCTGGACCTGTCCGGCGCGCTCTGGCTGCCCGCGCACCGCACGCTTGTGGTCTCGGACCTGCACCTGGAGAAGGGCTCGGCGTTTGCCGCTCGCTCGGGCCAGTTCCTGCCGCCCTACGACACCCGCGAGACCCTGGCGAACCTGCACGAGGCTGTGCTGCGCCACGAGCCGGAGCGCGTGGTGGCGCTCGGGGATTCCTTCCACGACGCGCGCGGGCCGGAGCGCATGGAGCCCGGCGACCGGGCGATGGTGGCGGCCCTGCAGGCGGGGCGCGACTGGGTCTGGATCGCGGGCAACCACGATGCGGCGGTGCAGGAGGGCGTCGGCGGGCGCTACGCCGAGACGCTGACCCTCGGCGCTCTGACCCTGCGGCACGAGCCCGTCCCGGGGCCCGCGCCCGGCGAGGTGGCCGGCCACCTCCATCCCTGCGGCAAGGTGGCGATGCGGGGCCGTGCCGTGCGCCGCCGCTGCTTCGTCTCGGACGGTGCCCGCCTCGTCATGCCCGCCTTCGGCGCCTTCACGGGCGGGCTGAACGTGCGCGACAAGGCCTTCGAGCCGCTCTTCGCGACCGGCTTCACGGCACATCTCCTCGGCGACGGCCGGGTCTTCGCCATCGGCCGACAGATGCTGGCGCGGGACTGAGATCCAGGGGACCCCGAAGGATCTGCGGGCCCTTAGGCGGGGTTCGGGGCAGCGCTCCGAACCCTCAGGCCGCGGCCGGCCGGGCCGCGAGATCGAGCTCGGTGAAGTCGCAGTTGTCGAGCCAGATCCCCGTCAGATGGAAGAAGAACGTCCCGTGCCCGACCACCGCGATGGTGCGCTCGGGGCGCTGCCGCAGCCACGCCCGAAAATCCGCGACGCGCGCGTCGAACAGGTGGCGCGGCTCGACCGGATAATCGCCGACCTGCGAGCCGGCTTCCGCGTGCCACCACACCTCCGGCAGGTGCCCGACATCGAGGTGCGGGAACTCCGCCGCGATCTCGGAGGCCGCGCGGCCGACGTCGCAGCTGCTCTCCTGGCACTCCCGGTGCAGCACCTCCACCAGCACGCGCGGCGTGCTCGGATGCTCGCCGAACACGATCGCGCTGGTCTGGATCGCCCGGGTCAGGGGCGAAGTCACCACGAGGTCGAAGGGCACGTCGCGCAGGCGCTGGCGGGCGGCCTCGGCCTGGGCGTGGCCACGCTCGGTCAGGCGGGCATCGCGGTGGCCGGGATCCCGGCCGGTGGCCCGGTGGGCGGCGTTGAAGGTCGATTCGCCGTGGCGGAGGCAGACGATGCGGGTGGGGCTGCTCATCGGGTCTCGGGATCGCGGGGGAGGGCACCCCGGCGCGGCGGCCGGGGCGGGAAGCGTCAGGCGAAGCGGCCGCCGCGCTGGATCACCTCGATCTTGTAGCCGTCCGGGTCGGTGGCGAAGAAGAAGGTCGCGAGCGCCCGGTCGCCGTGCTTCAGCGTCTTCAGGTCGGTGGCGGGCAGGCCGGCCTCCTTGAAGCGGGCGTGCTCGGCCGCGACGTCATCGACCGTCACCGCGAGGTGGCCGTAGCCGTCACCGAGATTGTAGGCCTCGCTCCGGTCCTTGTTCACCGTGAGCTCCAGCTCGAACGGGGCTTCCGAATTGCTGAGATAAATCAGCGTGAAGTCCGGAAAATCGAGCCGCTCGGCCACGTCCAGCCCGAAGGCCGTGCGATAGTAGTCCACGGAGCGCGCCTCGTCCCGGACGCGGACCATGGCATGGACGAGCTTCGACATCGGATCCTTCCTGCGCGGGGGCGGTGATACGCCTCATGTGGCGCAGGAGACCGGAAGCGGAAGGGCCGGGGTCGTCGCAGGCGCGATCATCCCTCCGCCGCAGAGGGGGAGGGGACGCTCGTCTCACGCCACGCTCCGCTCGATCTGCTCCTCGTCGCAGATCACGCCCGCGCTGCCCTCGAACTCGGCGGTGATGTCGGTGGCGGCCTGTGCGGGAGCCGGAGCGGCGCGATCCTTGGCGAAGGTCTGCAGGAACAGGCGCATGACGTGGCGCACGCCCGCGTCGTTGATGGTGCGCTGGTCGTCGTTGTAGTAGCGGCCAGCATTCACGTTGCTGGTGACGATGTCGTAGGCCGGGAAGTACACCGCCCGCGGGTCGCCGGTGCAGGCCTCGCCGGCGGCCACCCGCAGCACCGACTTGGAGTAGCTGTTCGACTCCATCACGTGCCGGTCCATGTAGGTGGCGATCATCGGCACGGGCGAGACCGTGAAGATCACGCGCGCCGCCGGGTTCACGCTCCAGAGCCTGTCGAGGAAGCCGCGCAGGTCCCCCAGCACCTCGGCCGCGCCCGCGTTGACGCATTCGTAGAGGTCGGGGTCGAAGGTGCCGCCCGCCACGCCCGGCGCCAGCGGCAGCGCCGCTCCGTCGGCGCGCCAGCGCCAGCCCTCGGTGAGGCCCAGCGTCAGCACGAAGACGTCCAGCGTCTCGAAGAGGCGGCGCACCTCGGCGAGATGCGCGTCGCGGGCGGCGATCACCTCGGCCTCGCTGGCGAAGCCGTCGGGCTCGACGGTCGGGCGGAACGGATCGACGTAGCGTCCGTCCTCGCGCAGCCACGCCGTCAGCTCGGGCTCGAAGCGGCCGTAGGCCCGGTCGAAGAGCTGCACGAACTGGCGCGTGTAATAGAGGTTGCCGTAGCGGGCCGAGAAGGTGCCGAACTGGCGGGCATTGGCCTCGTTGCCGCTCATGCCGGGCGCGGGCGCCTCGGTGAGATAGTAGTTGAACCCGGCCTCCCGAAGGGCCTCGGCGACGCGCTGGGCGAAGCAGGAGCCCCCGGTCGCCACCTTGTCGGTCCGGGCGATCGCGAAGGTCTCCCTCGGATGCGGGTTGACCGCGAAGGGCGGCACGTTGGTGACGACCTTGCGCCAGAATCGCTCGGCCGGTAGACCCGTATACGGATTTGAAGCCAACTTCCCGATCCTTCGCCCGATGCGGTAAGAGCGTCTCGCATAGACCGCGAAATCCGCTCCCGCGAGACCCCCGGCACAGCCTTGGCCATCAGCGATCTGCCCCGGCGCGCCCGCAGCGCGTTCTCCTTGTCGGCGCCATCCTGGGCAAGACCGTGGCGTGCCAAGGCTGCGGACGACGGCCGCAAGGGTCCGAGCATCGCGGTTCTGGGCAATTGCCAGGGTCGCGGCGTCGCGCAGGCGATGCGGCTGCTCGCGCCCGGGAGCCCGGTCCGCTACCTCTCGATGGGCACGCTGCGGCGCGACCACGGCACGCTGGACGGGCTGGCGGCCACGCTCGCGGGCTTCGACCACGTCTACTCCCAGGCCTTCCCGGGCGGCCTGCTGCCGGGGGGCGACAGCGGCACGCTGTTCGCGCGCGAACGGCGCCTGAAGATGTTCCCGACGATCGTGTTCTCGGCCTTCCACCCGGACATGGTCTATGCGGGCCGCACCCAGAACCTCGCCGACCAGAAGCTCGCCGCCTCGCCGCTTGGGCAGTACCACTCGGCGATCGCGCTCTGCGCGCATCGCCTCGGCCTCACCGTGGCCCAGACCGCGGGCCTGTTCCGCGAGGACGTGTTCCAGCGGCTCGGCTACTTCGACCACTGGGACCCGGCAGTGCGCGAGCTGGTCGGCAACTCGGCGGCGGTCGGATTCGGCCTGGAGCGCGAGGTCGGCCGCTGGAGCCGGCGCGGCGCCTTCATGCACGTGATCAACCACCCGAAGGCCTTCGTCATCGGCGACATCGCCCGGCGGCTGCTGGCCGAGAGCGGTTTCACCCCGGAGCCCGTCGCCGTGGAGGACTATCTCGGCGACGAGCTGGTCCACGACGTGGTCTGGCCGGTCTACCCGCCCGTGGCGGAGCAGTTCGGCATCGCCGGCTCCTACCTGTTCAAGCGCAAGCCCCGCGGGGCGGCCTTCCCGGTCCTCTACGATCTCGAAGGGTTCATCGCGGCGAGCTTCGCGCTCTACGACGCCGCCGCACCGGGCGACCTCTCCTGCCCGCGCGTCGAGACCTGGGCGACCTCGCCCTGGATCGCCGAGATCTTCCTGGCGGCGAAGGGTTAGAGCGCTCTCCGCCGAAGTGGACGCCGGTTCGGCGCAAGAGAGCGCGTCAAGGCAAGAGCTCGGAGCCGTTTCCGATCGCAGCGCGATCGGAAACGGCTCCGGGGCTCAGCCCGCCGCCCGAAGGCCGTCGTCCGACACGCCGTCGCGCATCATCCGCACCAGGGCGTTGACCTCGCGGATCTGGAAGGGCTTGCGCAGGTAGAGGCTGCCCGGCACCGCCCGCGGCGGCAGCTTCGCGGCCGTCGAGGTGTAGACCACCGGCCGGTCGGGATGGGCGGCCCGGAAGGCCTCCGCCACGGTCCAGCCGTCGATCAGACCCGGCAGGTTGATGTCGGTGAACAGCCAGTCGATCGTCGCGCCGCGCTCGCGCAGGATCGTCAGCGCGGCCTCGCCGCTGGACGCCTCGATGACCCGCGTGCCCTGCGAGGCGCAGAGCTGCGCGATGATCTCCAAGAGCATGAAGCTGTCCTCGACCACGAGGACGTTGTGTACCGGGCGCATCGTTCGAACCATTCCGTCGATCCGACCGAATTCGCGTCCGTCTTGGTTGAGGAAGGGTTAAACCCCTCGACGAGGACTGTTCTCCAGCCCCTGTACTGTAGCGTCGGCGCAACGCTCGACCCGTGTCGAGACGAGAGAGCGCCGCGCCGCCGCCGCGATGCCGCATTCGGGGCCTGTAAGCGCGGCCGTGATGCGCCGCCGAAGGGCCGGCGACGCGCTCCGTGCCGGACGGGGTGCGCGGGCACACGGCGGAGCGCCGCGAAGCCTGATCGAAAGCTCCTGTCAAGGTTGACGGAACCTCTGCTTAACCGGGCCGGCCTATGAGGGTCGGGAGACACACGCCGCGGATGCGCCTTGGAGTCCGGCTGCCGGCCTCGGGTGCCCGCCTCAAGGAGTTGAGACCAGCCATGACCGTTTCCCCGCGCCTGCGCGCCGTCTCCCTCGGCCTCGCGCTCTGCGCGGCGCTGGGCCTCGGCGCCTGCTCGAAGGACTCGAACCTCGCCGACGCCTCGGGCTTCGGCGCCGGTGCCGGCGGGGCGGGCGGCGCGGGCGTGCCCGGCAGCGCCCAGGACTTCGTGGTGAACATCGGCGACCGCGTCTTCTTCGAGTCGGACTCGACCGACCTGACGCCGACCGCGACCGCCACCCTCGACAAGCAGGCCGCATGGCTGCAGCGCTACCCGCGCTACAGCTTCCTCATCGAGGGCCACGCCGACGAGCGCGGCACGCGCGAGTACAACTTCTCGCTCGGCGCCCGCCGCGCCCAGTCGGTGACCGACTACCTCGCCTCCCGCGGCATCGCGGCCGGCCGGATGCGCACCGTGTCCTACGGCAAGGAGCGCCCGGTCGCGGTCTGCAACGACATCTCGTGCTGGTCGCAGAACCGCCGCGCCGTCACCGTGCTCGACCGCGGCGCCGGTTCGTAGGCCAGGCATGCAAGCTTTGCCGCGCCGCCGCATTTTTGCCGCGGCGCCACGCATCTGCTACCGGCAGGCCGCGCC
>NZ_LSIX01000022.1:0-6583 GCF_001556475.1 Methylobacterium sp. CCH5-D2
CCCCGCCGTAGCCTGTGCGGGCGGCGCGTGCGGCGGGCAATCGATCGAGACGGCAGGGGCGGCGGCAATTGCTGCCGCCGGCACCATCGGCGCGGGCCGCACCGCTAGCTCCGCCGCGCCCCGCGCCCCTCCTGCTCCTCCAACCCCTTCATCACCTTGTCGAGCGTCATCGGGTAATCCCGGATCCGCACGCCCGTGGCGTTGTAGATCGCGTTGGCGAGCGCCGCGCCCGCGCCGCAGATGCCGAGCTCGCCCAGGCCCTTGCTCTTGAGCGGGTTCGCCTTGTCGTCGAGCTCGGGCAGGAAGACCGCGTCGATGGCCGGGATGTCGGCGTGGACCGGCACGTGGTACTCGGCGAGATCCCGGTTCACGAAGGTCCCGGAGCGCGGGTCCATCACGGCGTCCTCCATCAGCGCCGCGCCGACCCCGAAGGTCATGCCGCCGATGGCCTGGGAGCGGGCCGTCTTGGCGTTGAGGATGCGCCCGCCCGTGAACACGCCGAGCATCCGCCGCAGCCGGACCTCGCCCGTGTCGCGATCGACGCCGACCTCGGCGAAATGCGCGCCGAAGGAGTAGTGCGAGAAGGCCTCCTTCAGACTGCCGGGCTTGATCTCGCCCCGTGCCTCCAGCCCTTCCGGCCCCGCGAGGTCGCCGAGCGCCTCCGAGCGGTTGCCGGAGACGGCCCGGCCCCCCTGGAAGTCGGCGCCCTCCGGGTTCATGCCGGCCTTGGCGAGCAGCGCCCGCCGGAGGTTGTCGCAGGCCACGTAGAGCGCCGAGCCCGCCGAGCCCGCCCCGAAGGAGCCGCCCGAGCCCGCGGCCGCCGGATAGGCCGTGTCGCCGATCTCGACCCGGATCTTCTCGACCGGCAGCCCCATCATCTCGCCCGCGATCTGGGCGAGGATCGTGTAGGTGCCGGTGCCGATATCGGTCATCGCCATGCGGACGGTGAGGGTGCCGTCCGGGTTCAGCCGCACCAGGGCGGAGGAGGGCATCAGCGGGTTGAGGCGGGCCGCGGCCGACATGCCGAGCCCGACGAGCCAGCGCCCCTCGCGCCGTGTGCCCGCGGCCTGCCGCCTGTCCCAGCCGAACAGGCGCGCGCCCTCGCGCATGCAGGGCACGAGCTGGCGCACCGTGAAGGGCACCCCCTTCTCCGGGTCCTGGGCGGGTTCGTTGCGCACGCGCAGCTCGATCGGGTCGAGGTTCAGCCGCTCGGCCAGCTCGTCCATGGCGCACTCGAAGGCGAGCTGGCCCACCGCCTCGCCGGGCGCGCGCATCGACGAGGTCACCGGCACGTTGAGGTTGGCGATGCGGTGCCGGGTGAGGCGGTTCGGGGCCGCGTAGAGCGAGCGGGTGACGTTGGCCGAGGTCTCGAAGAACTGGTCGCCCGGCGTCGCGTCCGACCACGATTCGTGACTGATCGCGCTGAGGCGCCCGCTCTCGTCGGCGCCGAGGCGCACGCGCTGGATGGTCGGCGTGCGGTGGGTGGCGACGTGGAACTCCTGCTGGCGGGTCATCGCCACCTTCACGGGACGGTTGACCACCCGGGCGGCGAGCGCGGCGAGGATCGCCTCGGGCTGCGGCTGCAGCTTCGAGCCGAAGCCGCCGCCGATGTAGCGGCTCACCAGCCGCACCCGCTCCTCCGGGATCGCCAGCACGGTGGCGATGGATTTGCGCCCGCGGTTCAGCATCTGGTTGGAGGTGTGCAGCACCAGCCGGTCGCCCCGCCACTCCGCGATGGTGGCGTGGGGCTCCATCTGGGCGTGGATCTGGGGCGGGGTGGTGTACTCCACGTCGAGCCGCACCGGGGCGGCCTGGAACGCGCCCTCGAAGTCGCCGAGCGCGCTGTCGGGCTCGGTCTGGGCCTTCTTGGGCTTGAAGGTCTCGGGAAGCGCCGCGCGCAGCGAGGCCTTCGGGGTCGCGGCGTCGTACTGCACGGTGATCAGGGCGGCCGCCGCGCGGGCCTGCTCGAAGGTCTCGGCCACCACGAAGGCGATGGGCTGGTCGAAGTGGCGGATCTCCGTGCCCTGGAGCTGGGGGAAGACCTGCTCCGACTTCTCCCCCTGGGGCGGCACGGTCTCGTGCGTCATCACATAGAGGACGCCGGGCGCGCGCCGAGCCGCGCCGACCTGCAGGGCGCGGATGCGCCCGCTGGCGATCCCCGCGCCGAGGATGAAGCCGTAGGCCGGATCCCGCGGCTCGCGCACCTCGTAGGCGTAGGGCGCCCGGCCCGTGACCTTGAGGCGGCCCTCGTAGCGGTCGATGGGCTTGCCGACGAGCCCGTCGGGGCGGTTGTCGAGCGGGGTCGCGCCGACCGGCTGGTTCATGTCCATGGGGAGCCTCAGGCGATCTCGGCGAGCACGGCGCGCAGGGTCCGGCGGGTCAGCGGGATCTTGAAGTCGTTGGAGCCGTAGCCCTTCGCCCCCTCCAGAACCCGGTCGGCGGCCGCCTCCGCCTGACCGGTCTCGACGAGCGCGGCTTCGGCCGCCTCCACCCGCCAGGGCTTGTGGGCGAGCCCGCCGAAGGCGAGCCGCGCGGCCTTCGGCCTGCCGCCCTCATGCGCGATCACGGCCGCGACCGACACGGTGGCGAAGGCGTAGGAGGCCCGGTCGCGCACCTTGCGGTAGACGTGGGTGCCGGGGACGGGCTTCGGCAGCACGACCGCCGTGATGATCTCGCCGGGCTCGAGCGCGGTCTCGATCTCGGGGGTGTCGCCCGGCAGGCGGTGGAAGTCGGCGATCGGGATCGTCCGCGCGGCGCCGCCCGCGTCCACGGTCTCGACGGTGGCGTCCAGCGCCCGCAGCGCCACGTTCATGTCGGAGGGGTTGGTGGCGATGCAGGATTCGGAGGCGCCCAGCACCGCCATGATCCGGTTGTACCCGCCGATCGCCGCGCAGCCGGAGCCGGGCGCGCGCTTGTTGCAAGGTTTCGTCGTGTCGTGGAAATAGTAGCACCGCGTGCGCTGCAGCAGGTTGCCCGCGGTGGTCGCCTTGTTGCGCAGCTGTCCCGAGGCGCCCGCGAGCAGGGCCTTGGCCAGCACGCCGTATTCCCGGCGCACCCGCGGATGCGCGGCGAGCTCGGAATTGCGCACCAGCGCGCCGACGCGCAGGCCGCCGTCGCCGGTGTCCGCCACCTGGTCGAGGGGCAGGCGGTTCACGTCGACGAGCGTGCGCGGGGTCTCGATCTGCAGCTTCATCAGGTCGAGCAGGTTGGTGCCGCCGGCGATGAACCGGGCGTTCGGCCGCTCCGCCGCGATCTGGGCGGCCTCCTGCACCGTCTTCGGCCGCTCGTAGGAAAAAGCCTTCATGGCGCGCCCCCTCAGGCTTTGCGGCCGGCGGCGTCCTTGATCGCCGCGACGATGTTCGGATAGGCGCTGCAGCGGCAGAGGTTGCCGCTCATCCGCTCGCGGATCTCGTCGTCGCTGAGTTCGGCCGCGACCGTGATGTCGGCGCCCGCGTGGCTCGGCCAGCCGGCCTCGACCTCGGCGAGCATGCCGGCCGCCGAGCAGATCTGGCCGGGCGTGCAGTAGCCGCACTGGAAGCCGTCATGCGCGAGGAAGGCCGCCTGGAGCGGGTGCAGCGCGTCGCCCTCCGCCAGCCCCTCGATCGTGGTGACGGTGTCGCCCTCGTGCATCGCGGCGAGCGTCAGGCAGGCGTTGATCCGCGTGCCGTTCACCAGCACCGTGCAGGCGCCGCACTGGCCGTGGTCGCAGCCCTTCTTGGTGCCGGTGAGCGCGAGATGCTCGCGCAGGGCGTCGAGGAGCGTCGTGCGGCTGTCGAGGGTGAGGTCGCGCGCCGTGCCGTTGACCGCGAGCCGCACCGGCAGCATCTGCGGGTCCGGATCGTCGGGAGCGGGGGCCGCCACCGGGCGCCCCGGCCAGCCGAAGCCCGCCGCGCCGAAGGCCGCCGCGCAGCCCTGCATCGCCGTGCGCCGCGTCAACCTGGACGCGCCGCGCTCGTTCGTATCGGTCATGGCCATCATCCCGCGCCGGCCTCGGGGCCGGCCCCGGCGCGGGTGGTGGGAAGGCCCGCGCTGCAATCCGTGCGAGCGGGGAACGCGGGCGGGACGGCTTGGATCCGGCCCGGACTGCGCCGGATCGGCGCGGCGCGCGCGCGGCAGCTAGATCTCGCTCGATCTCGCTAGATCTCGGCCGCGAGCCCTTCGTGCCCGAGGGCCGAGAGAGTGAGGTGGTCGGCGCCGACCTCGGCGCCCGAGTAGCCCAGCATGTGCGCG
Source organism: Methylobacterium sp. CCH5-D2 (assembly GCF_001556475.1). Classification (NCBI taxonomy): domain Bacteria; kingdom Pseudomonadati; phylum Pseudomonadota; class Alphaproteobacteria; order Hyphomicrobiales; family Methylobacteriaceae; genus Methylobacterium; species Methylobacterium sp. CCH5-D2. The sequence goes on from NZ_LSIX01000022.1 coordinate 4,231, forward strand.
AGCTGGTCGCGGGCGCGCCAGACGCGGCTCTTCACGGTGCCGATGCGGCAGTTCAGGATCTCGGCCGCCTCCTCGTAGGAGGCGTTCTCGACCGCGACCAGGATCAGGGCCTCGCGCATCACCGTCGGCAGCCGCTGCAGCGCCGCCTGCACGTCCTGCAGGTCGAGATGGCCGCCCTGGGCCGGCACGGTGGCGAGGCGGGCGGCGTGGTCGCCGTCCGTGTCGGAGACCTCGCGGGCCTGCTTGCGGTGCACGCTGTAGAAGGCGTTGCGCATGATCGTGAAGAGCCACGCGCCCAGATTCGTGCCGGCCTTGAAGCTCCCGCGGCTGCGCCAGGCCCGCAGCAGCGTGTCCTGCACGAGGTCGTCGGCGGCGGTGGGGTTGCGGGTCAGCGAGACCGCGAAGTTGTGGAGGCTCGGCACCGCCTCCAGCAGGCCGGCGCGGAAGGTGCGCTCGTCCGCGTCCTGCGCCTTGGCCAGGGCCGCGTCGAGCTTGGCGACGAGATCTGCGATGCGCGCGGAGGGCGGCTCGTGCCGCAGGGCCGCGTAGGCTTCCTGCAGCCGGGTGCCGAGATGCTGGCGGATCCCCTCGGACAGGACGGGGGCGGCTGTTGCGTCTGTCGGACAGGTGGTGCCGGACATCGGACCTCGAGCACTGGAACGTTGAGCGAGAGACGTCGGGTGCGCGGCCTCGCGGATTGTCCCCACTCTCGCGCCGTGCCGGGGCAGGCGCAGCAACATAGGTTGCCGGTCCTTCCCTCAGATCGGCCGCAAATATTTGCCTTTCTATGGAACCTTTTCTGAATTCAGCTTGTAGCGCCCCGTTTCGATCGCTGTCCTGAGGTGATGCGAGGGCACGAAGGCGGCGCCTGTACGCTGCGCCGCGGGGGATTTCACCGCGCGCCCGAGCGTTGTCGCGAGGCGGGGCCGGCATCGCATGAACGCCGAACGCGGGCGCGCTCGTCTTCGCGCCGCACCATAACAGTGCGTCGCAAAACCGTTATGCTCACTCTCAGCATATCTGGACAGGGGCGGTCGGCCCGCCTAAGTTAGGCGGCGCAATGCTCAAACTGAGCATAATGGAGGACGCCATGGCGGCGACCAGTCAACCGTTCCCCCGCGGCCCCGTTCCGGGCGGCGCCCCCGCATCGTCCCTGCCGCTCCCGGAGATCTTCGCCCGCGTCAGCCGGCACGTCCCGGCGATCGAGTGGCCGGCGCTGGCGCCCGACATCGAGGCGATCCTGCGCCTCAAGCGGGAGCGGAATGCGGTGATCCTGGCGCACAACTACCAGGCGCCGGAGATCTTCCACACGGTGGCGGACATCGTCGGCGACAGCCTCGCGCTCGCCCGCGAGGCCGTGAGCGTCGACGCCGACGTGATCGTGCTGGCGGGCGTCCACTTCATGGCCGAGACGGCCAAGCTCCTGAACCCGGGCAAGACCGTGCTGATCCCCGACATGGGCGCCGGCTGCTCGCTCGCCGACTCGATCACCGCCGAGGACGTGCGGGGCCTGCGGGCCCGCTACCCGGGCGTGCCGATCGTGACCTACGTCAACACCTCGGCCGCGGTGAAGGCCGAGTCCGACCTCTGCTGCACCTCGGGCAACGCGGTCGCGGTCGTGCGCTCGCTGAACGCCCCGCGGGTGCTGATGATCCCCGACGAGTTCCTGGCCCAGAACGTCCAGGCGGAGGTGCCCGAGGTCGAGATCCTGACCTGGGCCGGGCACTGCGAGGTGCACGAGCGCTTCACGCCGGCCGATATCCGCGACGTACGCGAGAGCTACCCCGGCGTCACCGTGATCGCGCATCCCGAATGCCCGCCGGACGTGGTGGCCGAATCCGACTTCTCGGGTTCGACCGCCATGATGATGGACTTCGTGACCGAGAAGCGGCCCGCCCAGGTCGTGCTCGTCACCGAGTGCTCGATGGCCGACAACATCGCGGCGCAGAACCCGGACATCGAGTTCATCAAGCCCTGCAACATGTGCCCGCACATGAAGCGGATGAGCCTCGGGAACATCCGCCGGGCGCTGGAGACCCTGACCCACGAGGTGACGGTCGATCCTGCCCTCGCCGACCGGGCGCGGGCCGCGGTGGAGCGGATGCTGGCGGTGCGCGCCCGATGAACGCGCTGCTCCGCAATCCGGCCGACCGCGTCGTGGTGGTCGGTGCGGGCGTCGCCGGCCTCAGCGTCGCGCTCCGCCTCGCGCCCTGGCCCGTGACGCTCGTCAGCGCGAGCCCGCTCGGGCTCGGCACCGCCACCGGCTGGGCGCAAGGCGGCATCGCCGCCGCGATCGGCGCCGACGACGCGGCTTCGTTCCACGCCGCCGACACGCTGGCGGCCGGCGCCGGCC
>NZ_LSIX01000227.1:0-2811 GCF_001556475.1 Methylobacterium sp. CCH5-D2
CCGCCCGCGCAACCCGTCGATCCGGCCGCGCTCGCGGCCGCCGTGGGCGGCTTCGCGCTCGCCGCCGTGCTGCTCGCCGCCGCCCTCGACCTCTGGGCCCTGCGCGACGCCCTCGTGCCGGCCTTCCGCGACATCGCCCGCTCGGTCGCCTCCCTGCGCACGCGGTCCGGGATCCGGCCGGCGGCCGAGCGGCCGCCGCTGCCCGGCTCCGGCCCGCTCGTGGCCCAGGGCGTCGGCGCCTTCGACGCGGCGACCGGCGAGCGCCTCGCGGGCGTGGACGTCGCGCTCGCGATGCCCGGCCACGTGGCGATCGCGGGCGGGCGCGGCGGCGGCGCCCGCGTGCTCGCGGCAGTTCTCGCGGGCCAGGTCGAGCCGAGCGCGGGCGCCGTCACCTTCGCGGGCCAGGACCTGCGCGCCTTCGACCCGGGCGAGCGGGCGCGCCGCATCGCCTACGCCTCGGGCGAGGCGATCCTGGTCGAGGGATCGCTCCGCCAGAACCTGCTCTACGGCGCGGAGCGGGCGCCGGACGCCGCCGGCTTCGCGGAGATCCTCGGGCTCACCGGGCTCGACGCCTTCGTGTACGCCCGCGGGCTGACCGGGCGGGTGGATTCCGCCGCCGACCCGGAGCTCGCCAGCGCCGTGGTGGCGGCGCGGGCGAGCGTGCGCGCGCGGCTGCGGGCCGAGCAGGCCGAGCGCCTCGTCGAGCCCTTCGACCCGGCGCTCTACAACCATCAGGCGGATCTGGCCGAGAACATCCTGTTCGGCGAGGCCGTCGGCCCCGCCTTCGCCCCGGCGCGGCTGGCGCGCCAGCCCTACCTGCGGGCGGTGCTGGAGGCGGAGGGGCTGACCCGCCCGCTCACCGAGATCGGGCTCGCGGTCGCCCGCAACTCGGTCGAGATCTTCGCCGACCTGCCGGCCGACCACCCGCTCTTCGACGCCTTCTCGCTCTTCCCGGCGGCCGAGCGCGGCTTCTTCGAGGATCTGGTCGCCCGCCAGACCGACGCCATCCTGCGCCGCGGCCCCGCGGGGCACCGCGACCGCGAGGCGCTGATCGGCCTGGCGCTGCGCTACAACGAGACCCGCCACCGCTTCGGCCTGATCGACGCGGCGCTGGAAGCGCGCATCGTGGGCGCGCGCCACGCCTTCGCGCGGATGCTGCCCGCCCCCTTGCGCGGCGCGGTGGAGTTCCACGACCCCGCCCGGGTCAACCCGGCCGCGAGCCTGGAGGAGAACCTGCTGTTCGGCCGGATCAGCTACGGCGAGGCCGGCGCCGAGCGGCGGGTGCGCGCGCTCGTGCGCCGCGTCCTGGCGGAGGAGGGCCTGGAGGACGCGGTCTACCGGCTCGGCCTGGACAGCCGGATCGACCCCGCCGCGACGGGCGCCCTGGCCGAGGGTGCGCCGGGCCCGCGCGAGCGCGTCGCCATCGATCTCGCCCGCTGCCTCGTCCGGGAGCCGGACATCCTCGTGGTGGCGATCCTGCTGGAGGAGCGCGCACCCGCCAACTTCGAGGAGCGCCTCGCCCACCTGCGGGCGGCGCGCGCCGGCCGCGGCCTCATCGTCTGCCTGCCCGAGGCCGCCGACCCGGCGGCGCTACCGCCCTTCGACGCGGTGGTCCGGGTGGCGGGGAACACGGTGGCGGCGTAGGGCGCGCGTCTCCCCTCCCCCCTCTGCGGGGGGAGGGAGAGCGCGGGTTCTACCGCGGCGGCTGGCCGCCCTGCCCCTGCCCTTGCCCCTGAGCCTGCCCCTGCTGGATCAGCGGCGTGATCCGCCGCACGGTCACCCGGCGGTTCTCGCGGGAGGCGTTCTGGGTGTTCACCTTGAGGTACTGCTCGCCGTAGCCCTGGGTCGTCAGGTTCTCGGGCGGCACCTGGAACTGCTGGGTCAGCACGGTGGCGACCGACTGCGCCCGGCGGTCCGAGAGCGAGAGGTTGTCCACGTCCGAGCCCACCGCGTCGGTGTAGCCCTCGATCAGGAACACCTCCTGGGGGTTGGCCCGGATCGCTTGGTTGATCGCCGCCGCGATGGTCGAGAGCCGCGCCGCCTGGTCCGGGGTCACCGTGAAGGAGCCGGTGTCGAAGGTGATGGTGTCGATGTCGACGCTGCGCATCCGGGCGCGCAGCTGCGGGCTGTAGCGCACCTGATCGAGCGTGTAGCGCCGCTCCACCGGCACCACCGGCGGGGCCGAGAGCGCCTCGTAGACGGTGCGCTCGTCGGCGCCGTCGTAATCCACCACGTAGCGGTCGCGCGGGATGCGGATGTCGGGCGGCGGCAGATCGACCACGTCCTCGTAGATCGGGCGGCGCGGCCCGAAGCCGTTGTCGATGATCACCACCTCGCGCCCGTCGCGGAAGCGGCGGGTGCGGCGCAGCAGCCGGCCGTCGTCGTCCACGATCGTGACGATCTGCTCGCCGCCCGGCCGGTCGAGGAAGGTGTAGGTCTCCTGGCCCCGCCGCTCGCTGCGGAAGCCGCGGCGGTCGAGATCGCGGAAACGCTCGTTCTCGTCGTGGCGGATGAAGTAGCCGTCGCGGTCGCGCACGATGATCCGGCCGGGCTCGCGGATGTAGGTGCGCCCGTCCTCGTTGAACTCGCGCCGGTCCCGGCGGACGCGCTCGTAGTCGCGCACGTCCTCGTCGTCCTCCCGGAACCCGCCCGGGATGTAGCCGGGGCGGCCCGGCACGTTGAAGCCCCGCCGGTCGCCGTCGCGGCGGTCATCGTAGCCGCGACGGTCGTCGGCGCGGCCGGGCGGCAGGTCGCCGCGCCCGTCCCGGTCGGCCCCGGGGGGCTGGACCGGACGGCCCGGGATGCCGGGCG
>NZ_LSIX01000228.1:0-2315 GCF_001556475.1 Methylobacterium sp. CCH5-D2
TGCGCAACGTGGCGCAGGCCGCGGGCGGAACGGATGAGGTGACGCGCAACGTCGCGGGCGTGGCGCAGGCCTCGGAGGAGACGGGCGCGGCGGCCAGCCAGGTGCTCTCGGCGGCCTCCGAGCTGTCGCGCCAGTCCGAGCATCTAGGCGCCGAGGTCGGACGCTTCCTCGCCACCGTGCAGGCCGCTTGAGGGCGGCGGGCGGGGGGCCGCCCGGGGGATCGCGCCCGTCAGGCGGCCTTGCGCGGCAGCAGCGCCTCGACGGCGCCGACGAGGTCGGCGAAGTGCGAGATGACCCGGTCCGGGCCGAGCTCCTCGACCGGCGTGTCGGTGTAGCCGAAGGTCACGGCCACCACCGGCACGCCCGCGGCCTTCGCGGCGTCGATGTCGGCGCGCGAATCGCCCACCATCACGGCGCGTGCGGGGTCGCCCCCGGCCCGCTCGATGGTGAGCGTGATGTGGCGCGGATCGGGCTTGTGGAACGGGAAGGTCTCGCGTCCGCAGATCGCCGCGAAGCGCTCCGCGATGCCGAGCTTTTCCAGGAGATCGACCGCCAGGCCCTCGACCTTGTTGGTGCACACGGCCAGCCGGAAGCCGTCCGCCTCCAGCCGGTCGAGCGTCTCGACGAGGCCCGGATAGAGGTAGGATTCCCGGCAGATGTTCCGGCCGTAATGCTCGATGAAGTCGAGGAAGAGCTGGTCGTGCCGCTCGGGCGCGAGGGGCGCGCCGGCCGCCGCGAAGCCGCGCGCGATCAGCGCCTTGGCGCCCGCGCCGATCAGGTCGCGCGCGCCGTCGAGCGGCAGCTCCGGCAGGCCCTCGCGGGTGAGGAGCGCGTTCAGGGTGCCGATCAGGTCGCCGGCCGTCTCGGCGAGCGTTCCGTCGAGGTCGAACACGGCGATCGGGGGAAGGGACATGGGCGCTCTCGGGCTTCGCGGGTGCGCCATCGCTAGCGGCGCGGCGCTCCGGCGGCAACCTGGAGACGGGCCGACCCGCGCCAGGCCTCCGCGCCGCGGGCGCCCCACTCGTGCCCGAAATCCCCACGACACGAGGTCTCCCGTCTCGAGATCCGGCTCCATGACCCGTCGCGTCCCGCTCGCCCTCCTCCTCTGCCTCTCCGCCATCGGCCTCTCGACGCGGGCCTCGGCCGCCGCCTACGAGTTCGTCCCGGCGCCCCAGGCCGACCTCAACCGGATGTACCGGGTCGACAAGGTCACGGGCGAGGTTACCTCCTGCCAGTACGGCCTGCAGGAGAGCGGCGGCGGCATCGGCCTCACCGTCTGCTTCGCGGCCGGCGAGGGTGCAGGGCCGCAGGTGCCCTCCGAGTACGGGCTCGTGGCCACCCGCCACACCCGCGAGGCCGGCGTGTTCCGGGTCAACTACCGCACCGGCGAGATGAGCATCTGCTTCGTGCTGGTGAAGAAGGAGCAGGTGGTCTGCACCCAGCAGGCCAACCCGCCGGCCGAGTCCGCCGGGGATGCGGCCCCCGCCGCCCCGGGGCGCGCGGGCGCGGGCGCTACGCCGCCGCAGGGCGGACGTCCCTGACGCCGCCGCCCGGACGAAGCCCGAGACGTGTCGTTCGACGGCCGTTCCGATCCCGGCGCGGCCGTGCTAGGGCCCCGGCGACTCGAACCGTGCCTGGGATTGCCGCCGATGACCCGCCCCCGCCCCGCCGGAGCCCGACGTTGAGCGGGCCGGACCTGCGCCGCGCCGCCGCCGCGCGCGCCCTCGACCTCGTCGAGCCGGGCATGAAGCTCGGGCTCGGCACCGGCTCGACGGCCGCCGCCTTCGTCGCCCTGCTCGGCGCGCGCGTGCGCGACGGGCTCGACGTGGTCGGCGTGCCGACCTCGGAGGCGACCCGGATCCAGGCCGAGGCCGAGGGCATCCCGCTCGCCACCCTCGACGAGATCCCGCAGCTCGATCTCACGATCGACGGCGCCGACGAGGTCGATGGGCAGCTCCGCCTGATCAAGGGCGGCGGCGCGGCGCTGCTGCGCGAGAAGATCGTGGCCTTCGCCAGCACCCGCATGGTGGTGATCGCGGACGCCGCCAAGCGCGTCGCCACGCTCGGCGCCTTCCCGCTGCCGATCGAGGTGAACCCCTTCGGCCGCACCGCCACCCGCGTCGCCGTCGAGGCGGCGATCGCCCGGACCGGATGCACCGGTGAGGTGCGGCTCCGCCTCGCCCCCGATGGCGCGCCGCTCGTCACCGACGGCGGCCACCACATCCTCGACGCCCATCTCGGCGCGATCCACGATCCCGAGGCGCTGTCGGCGGCCCTCTGGGCGGTGCCGGGGGTGGTCGAGCACGGCCTGTTCC
>NZ_LSIX01000229.1:0-6166 GCF_001556475.1 Methylobacterium sp. CCH5-D2
GGCGACGAGGTTCGGGACGAGGCTGCCCGAGGGGCCGAAGCTGTCGAAGGCGCGCCGGCAATTGGCCTCGGGATCCTTGCGGTAGCTCTCCAGATAGGCGGTGGCGGCGAGGTGCAGCGTCCCGGCATCGAGGGCGCCGGGCTCGACGCCGAGGCGGCGCACCGCGGCGTGGAGCTGCTCCGGCTCGCCGCGCAGCTCCGGGCAGGCGACGTTGACGAAGCCCACCAGACCGGCGAGCCGGGCCGCCATGGTCTCGTTCTTGGCGAGTTCGGGCGGCTTCGCCTCCGTGGCGGGCGGGGCTGGCTCCTGCGCCCGCGCGGAGGGGATCCCCGCCCCCGCGAGCAGCACCGCCAGCATGATCCGTCTCGTCGTCCGCCCCATGGCGTTCCCTCCCTGTCGGCCCTGCCGAGCCGGTTCGTCCGGCCTCATGCGGCCCTGTTCTTAGCCCAGCTCACGGACTGCCGGAAATCGGACGCGGTGCGCCGTCGTCACCGGCGGCGGGCGCGCGCTGTCCGACCAGTGCCGCCCGCATCGCGAGGAGCCACGCGATCCAGGGCGCCCGGAGGGCGACGAGGATGTATTCGTGGAGGGGCTCGACACCCAGGACGAGGTCGTGGAGCAAGCCTGCCGTCAGCACGAGGGCTGGGCCGCCGAACACGAGGGTCGCCGCCACGCTCCTCACCGGCCGGTCGCCGCGCCACGCGAGGAGCCGCGTGCGCGGATCGTAGCGCCTGAGACAGAACCACGCCGTGGCCAGCACGAGCGGGCTTGCGAGGAAGCCCGTCACCACGCCCGCGAACATCGGGATAGCCACGGCGTCCCCGTCGTGCGGCAGGCTGCCCGATGCCAGGACCTGCCACCAGTAGACGATCCAGAGCGCCGGCGTGCCGACGAGCAGGGCCGCCGTCAGGATCCAGAGCGGTTTCGATCGGTTCGGCATCCCGCGCGGCCAGCCGCTCAGCCCCCGAGCGCGGCGGCGCGAGCGAAGGCGGCGTTGAAGCCGCCGAGCGGCAGGGTGATGGTGACAGCCTCGGTGCTGTTGGCCTTCTGGGCGTTCACCACGAGGGCCTTGGCGCTCTTCATCGCGTCGGTGGCGAGCGTCGGGAAGCTGATCGGCACGAGGCAGCCCTCGCTCGTGCAGGTGGTGTAGGGCGCGCCCTTGCCGAGGACCGCCTCGTCGAGCTTGAAGGTCACGCCGGACTCGATGTTGAGCCCGAACGGCATCAGGATCAGACCTTCGGCCCGGCCCTCCTGCGGGGTCCGGATCTCGAACACGAACTGGCGCCGGCCGCTCTGGCGGTCGCCCTGGGACTGGGTGACGAGGCAGCTCGTCCGCGCCTCGGCGCGGGCGCAGTTCGTCGTCCACTCGCCGTAGGTCTCGCTCACCGAGTCGGCCCCCGCGGGCCAAGCGGCCGGGGAAGCGGCCTCGGACTTCACCTCCGCGGGCTTTTCGGCGGCCTTCTCCGCAGCCTTGGGCTTCGGCTTGGGGGCCGGTTTGGGCTTGGGCTTCTGGGGGGCGGCTGGAGCCTCGTCCGCCCCGGGCGCTGTCTCCTGCGCCGCGGCCGGCACCGACAGCAGCAGGGCGGCGAGCAGCGCGACGCCCAGGCCTGCCCGGTGCCGGGTCGTCCGGGCCGCAGATTCGGCAAGCGCGCGTGTCGGCATCGATCTCGTCCCCTCGGCGGCGTACCGGACGGCACCGGAAGTCGATGCGCGCCCAGAGCTTTAGAGCCGTTCCAGATCCGATCCCGACGGCCCGGAGCGCTCTAGCGTCGGGGGAAGGACGAGGCAATCGCGTAGGGGCAACGCCCGCCGAGACGCGTGGTGGCCCGGCCTCAGGCCAGCCGGCGGCGCAGGCTCCGCACCAGCGCGAAGGCGAGGGTCAGCAGGCCGGGGTCGCGATCGACCGCCTCCTGCTCGGGGGCGGGGCACTGGGAGACGAGGACCGAGAGCATGGCTCACTCCATGGGCGTCTGGGGGGCGCTTCCACGGACCGTTCGGCCTCTGTTGCAGTGCAATGTGAGCAGGGTGCGCGGGCGGCGCAACGCGCCGGGCCGCACGGGGCACATGCGGGAATCTCATATGTCGCAAAGTGCCGGCGGCGCGGAACACTTGCGCTGTTCTGCAGGGTCGCTCGGGCAGGACGCGATCCGGCCCGCGGTTCGGGAGAAAATCTGTCTTTCGCCGGGCGATCGGGCGGGACGAGGTCTTGATCCAGGCCGGACCCGCCCGGGCACGGACGGTTGACCACGCGGGCGGGCGCGGTCAGAAGCCCTCCGGAGCGTGCTGCAGCCGCCCGCCCCGGCGCATCGCCGGGACAGCCGCGCCCGGCCTGTCGCCGCTTCGTCACGGACGACGCTTAACCACCGATGCCCGACCACCCGCCCCTGCCGGGGCGCGCGAGACGATGAGGATCTCCCCGGAATGACCGATCAGCCGTCCCGTCACCCGATCTACGGCCGCATCAGCGGGCCCATCGTGATGATCGGCTTCGGCTCGATCGGGCGCGGCACCCTGCCGCTCATCGAGCGCCACTTCGAGTATGACCGCGCCCGCTTCACGGTGATCGACCCGGTCGATACCCACAAGGCGCTCGCCGAGAAGCACGGCCTGCGCTTCGAGACGGTGGCGCTCACCCCCGAGAATTTCCGCGCTGTGCTGACTCCGCTCCTCACCGAGGGCGGCGGCCAGGGCTTCTGCGTCAACCTCTCGGTCGATACCTCCTCGCGGGCCATCATGGAGCTCTGCCGCGAGCTCGGCGCGCTCTACATCGACACCGTGGCCGAGCCCTGGCCGGGCTTCTACTTCGACAAGTCGAAGAGCCAGGGCGACCGCACCAACTACGCGCTGCGCCAGAACATCCTCGACGCCCGCGCCCAGAGCCCCGGCGGCACCACGGCGGTGTCGTGCTGCGGCGCCAACCCGGGCATGGTCTCGTGGTTCGTGAAGCAGGCGCTCCTCAACATCGCTGCGGACACGGGCCTGGAGCGGGCGGAGCCGTCCTCCCGGGCCGAGTGGGCCGCGCTGATGAAGGATCTCGGCGTCAAGGGCGTCCACATCGCCGAGCGCGACACCCAGCGCGCCAAGAACCCGAAGCCGCGCGGCGTCTTCGTCAACACCTGGTCGGTCGAGGGCTTCGTCTCCGAGGGCAACCAGCCGGCCGAGCTCGGCTGGGGCACCCACGAGACCTGGAAGCCCGACAACGCCCGCGAGCAGGAGACGGGCTCGCGTTGCGCGATCTACCTGCTCCAGCCCGGCGCCGACACCCGCGTGCGCACCTGGGTGCCGACGGTGGGCGCCCAGTTCGGCTTCCTCGTCACCCACAACGAGGCGATCTCGATCGCGGACTACTACACGGTGCGCGAGGGCGATCGGCCGGTCTTCCGCCCGACCTGCCACTACGCCTACCACCCGGCCGACGACGCCGTGCTCTCGCTCCACGAGATGTTCGGCAATGCCGGCAAGGTGCAGGAGCGCCAGCACATCCTCGACGAGAACGAGATCGTGGACGGCATCGACGAGCTCGGCGTGCTCGTCTACGGCCACAAGAAGAACGCCTACTGGTACGGCTCGCAGCTCTCGGTCGAGGAGACCCGGGCCATCGCCCCCTACCAGAACGCCACGGGCCTGCAGGTGACGAGCGCGGTGCTGGCCGGCATGGTCTGGGCGCTGGAGAACCCGGAGGCCGGCATCGTCGAGGCCGACGAGATGGATTTCCGCCGCTGCCTGGAGGTCCAAACGCCGTATCTCGGCCCCGTGGTCGGCGTCTACACCGACTGGACCCCGCTCACCGACCGCCCCGGCCTGTTCCCGGAGGACATCGACACGCAGGATCCCTGGCAGTTCCGCAACGTGCTCGTGCACGGCTGATCGGTTCGGACCTGGCCGCCGGGGCCATGGCCCCGGCGGTCGCTGTTGCGGGCGGCCTCCGCGGTGCTACCATCCGGGCGCAGGCAGGATGAGGCCCCGATGGCTTTGGCCGCGAGACGCGACGCCCGCATGAGCGTCGCCGAGTATCAGGTCTGGGTGGAGAGCCGCCCCGACGAGGAGCGCTGGGAACTCCTCGACGGCGAACCCGTGCTGACGTCGCCGCCGCGGGAGCGACATCAGCGACTCGTCTACAACCTGCTGCGCCGGGTCGGCGACCTCGCCGACGCGCGCGGGTGCGAGGCATTGCCCGGCCTCGCCATCCTGAGCGAGGCGATGGACGATTTCGCGCCGATCCCGGACGTCGTCGTGCGCTGCGGACCGCCGCTCCCGAGCGGCTACGCGCGCGACCCCGTGCTGATCGCCGAGGTCCTCTCGCCCTCCACCATGGCCAACGATCGCGGGCGCAAGGTCGATTTCTACCTCACCGTGCCGAGCCTCAGGACCTTCCTGATCGTCTACCAGAACGAGAGGCGGATCGAGGTCTGGCAGCGCGACCGCGACTGGGAGATGCAGGTCTTCGGTCCCGCCGACCGGATCGCGCTGCCCGAACTCGACGGCGACTTGGCCGTTTCGGATATCTACGCCCGCGTCGTCTTCTAGCCTTCGTCAGGTCCTCTGCCCTTGCCCCACTTCGAAGAGTTCTACGCCGACAAGCTGCGCGGCTCGCTCGGCGTCACCGATGCGGAGGCGGTGCTGGACCTGCGCGGCGCCAACCGCGCCACGGCCGAGGCCTCGCTCAAGGACATGCTGGAGCGCTCCCGCTTCGGGAAGAGCAAGGTGGTGGCGATCCGCCTCGCCCCGCCCCCCGAGGGCGGCGGCGAGACCCTGTTCCAGCCGATCGGCCGCCTCCTGCTCGACGCCAAGCGCCGCGGCCTGATCGAGCGCCTGCAGACCCTGCCGGCGCAGGACGGGCTCGGCTTCTACGTCTCGCTCGCCGGCAAGCCGCAGCGGTCCCCGACGTGAGGGCGTTCGCCGGACGCAACACCCTCGAGCGCCTCGCCCGCTACGGCTACGGCGCGCGCGGCCTCGTCTACTGCGTGGTCGGCGCGCTCGCCGTGCTGGCGGCGCTCGGCGCGGGCGGTCAGACCGGGGACAGCAAGGGCGCGCTGCGGACGGTGCTCGGCGGACCCTTCGGGCCCGTCGTGGTCGGGGCGATCGCGGTCGGGCTCCTCGCCTTCGCGATCTGGCGCCTGGTGGAGGGGATCACCGACGCGGACCGGCGCGGCGCCGGCCCGAAAGGGCTGGCGGTGCGCGGCGCGCATCTCGTCAGCGCCGGGATCTATGCCGGCCTCGCGCTCACCGCGGCGAGCCTCAGCCTGGGGCTCGGCCTCAAGGGCGGCGACGGGATGCAGGACTGGAGCGCGTGGCTCATGGCCAAGCCGCTCGGCCGCTGGCTGCTGGCGCTGATCGGCCTCGGGATCGTGGCCGGCGGCTTCGGCTTCCTGGGCAAGGCGGTCGGCGGCGACGTGACCGAGCGCCTCGCGCTCGGCCCGGAGCAGTGCCGCTGGGCGCGGCCGATCGGGCGCTTCGGCTACGCGGCGCGCGGGGTCGCCTTCCTGATCATCGGCGGCTTCCTCGTCGTGGCGGCGTGGTACCAGCGCTCCTCCGAGGTGAAGGGCCTGGGCGAGGCCTTCCGGCTGCTGCGGCGGCAGGAATACGGCTGGATCCTGCTCGCCGTGGTCGCGGCCGGGCACGTCGCCTTCGGGGCCTTCGGCCTGATCCAGGCCCGCTACCGGCGCATCGACGCGCCCGACATCGACAAGACGGACGATGCGGCGGCCGAGGCCTTCCGGGCGCTGCGATAGGGGACGGCCTCAGGGCGCTGCCGCCCCGAGCCGCCGCCCGGCCTCGAGGAAGCGCTCCGGATCGACCGGCTCGCCGTCGATCCGGGTCTCGTAGTGCAGGTGCGCGCCGGTGGAGCGGCCGGTGGAGCCGATGCGGCCGACGACGGCGCCGGCCGCCATCCACTGGCCCGGCACCACCGCGATGCGGGCGAGATGCGCGTAGCGCGTGGTGAGGCCGTGCCCGTGGTCGATCTCGACCATGTTGCCGTAGCCGCCCGCGAACTCCGCCGCCGTCACCCGGCCGGGCGCGGTGGCGCGTGCGGGCTCGCCCGTCTCCGCCTTCAGGTCCAGGCCGGTGTGGAGGGCAAGCCCCCGGGTGAAGGGATCGAGCCGGGCGCCGAAGCCGCTCGACACGCCGTGCGCACCCTCGACCGGGGGCCGCAGCGGCAGCGTCT
>NZ_LSIX01000230.1:0-18186 GCF_001556475.1 Methylobacterium sp. CCH5-D2
GAGGGCTAACGCCGCCGCACCTCAGCCGTGCCAGACGTTATGGGTCCGCGACCTAGCCCCGATGGCCGTTGCAACGCGCCCGTGCAGATGGGTTGCCAAGGTAGCAGGCAGTAGGCTCTCCTCGTTGGATGGCTTCACATCGAAGCACATTCCTGCCCTCTATGAACCGCAACTCCATTGGAGCTGTTCACACTTGGCCTCGAGTATTACGCGAAAGGTTCTTGATTTATCCATTCCGGTCGGGCTTCTAGCAATAGCACATCTGCCCTCGAAATAGCTTATCGCGTCTTCAGAGAGCCGCACAGAGCGCGTCGGCGACTTGCTCGGGCTCGGGGATAACGCGCTCCACGATGAACGGGGCACCTGTGTTCGGCACGTTGTGGGTGCCCTGCGCGAAATGGTAAGTGCTGTCGTTACCAGTGAGGTCGTCAATCAGGAAGAAGTTCGCGTTCAGTCGTTCTGGCGCGAGCAGTTTGAATCGCACTGGTGCGGGCGCAAACAGGCTGACATGGTGGGCCGAGCCGATCACCCCGTAGATCGTCGCCCCGCTGGCGTAGAGGCGGAGGTGTTCGGCAAGCGTCAGGTCTTGCGGGTGAATGATGGCAAAGCCGCGCCGCTGCAGAGCCGCCTCCAGCTCGGCCTCGTTCTGCCAGCGCGCCACCCCCGCCGCGAGCCCGGATTTGGTCAGGTAGACCGGCCGGTCTAGGCGGGGCGGGGGCGGAGCCGCCTCCATCAGGCGCGCCCCAAGTTGCCGGCAGAAGCGCACGAAGTCCGGGTAGCCCTGTGCCTGGGGTCGGAAGGCCGGCTCGGTGACCAGGATGGTGTCAATCCGGAACGGCGCGTCGGCGTGCACGATTGCATCCCGCCGCAGACCGAGCGCGCCGAAGAGTTCGCGGACGTGACGCAGGGCGAACCACTGGTCCGGATCGCCGTCGCCGTGCATGACGATCCTCTGATCGGGCCTGAAGCCCTCGGTGAAGGGCCAGAACCGCGCCAGCGTCTCGATCAGGAAGTGCCCGAAATGGTGCACGAAGCGACCGCCATAGATGTACTCGCTGTCCGACGGGAGCTGCGCCTCGATCGCCGCGTAGCGCGTCGTGCTCTCGGGGATCTGGCGCAGCGGTACCATGTCGGCGAAGCCGCGCTCGACCGCGAGCTCGACCGGAGCGTCCTGCGCGTCGAACAGGCCCCAGTTTCCCTCCTCGCGGTGGGGCAGGTAGTAGGCCGGCCCCACACGCTTCATCACCGGCTGGCCCGTCAGGATGCGGCAGGCGCCGCGCATATGCTCCTTCGTGCGCGGCAGCAGCAGCGACGACGCTTCGCCAGGGGGACGTATCTCGCTGTCCATGACTGTTCCGGGGGGCATTGCAACCGCTGCCTACTCGAAGGGCTGAGGCAAGGCCATAGGCCGACGAACAGGTCGGCCGGAACCCTAGACGCGCCGTTCAGTCTCTCATCCTGGCCAGTCCTGCCAATCCCGCGACACACGAGATGGCTCAGGCCAGAGCGTCATTCCGCGCTGGCTGATCCGCCGCGAACCGGCCGATCACGCCACTCTGCGCCAGTGCAATCAGTCGGGATCGCTCTGCGGGGTGAAAGCCCGATGACACCCTCCTGGCAACCCCGCTCCAACCTGCGGTAGCTGGCGCTGGAGCAGCGCTGGGATGGGGCAGCGCATGGTGCGAAGTTGGCCCGCAGCTGATGCCCAGGGCGCCCGCTGACTCTCCGAAAGGGGCGTGGGCGCGGGCAAATTCTCGACGCAGGCCAATCCGGTGATGGGCATAATGCGATCATGCTATGGCGAGGCGGCACCATACCCGGGGCGAGGTGACGATCCGTCAGATCGGGGGAGAATTGTCCGGCACCGGGGAAGCCCGCAGAGCTGATATACGGTCCCTCCAAAGAGATATCGTTGTTTGGGGTGCTCCGGCAGATGGCCATCCTCGGCTGAGAAGACTGATCGCTGGCCGCAGCGCGCGGTCGGCACAGGGCCTTTCGCGCTTCAGAGACTGGCCCGATGCGCATCATGGATGCATGGCCGCCCACGGCGGTGGTTCGAGCCGCGCTTGTCGGACTAGCCTACTCCGGCGTAGCAAGGAGGTCGCCGGCTGAATGGGACCTTGCGCCGGTAAGGATCGGAGCACATGGACTACCTCACCGCCTGCTGCACCGCGAAGAACGAGGCGTCCTATATAGCCGAGTGGATCGCTTTCCATCTCACCACCGGCTTCGACCGCCTTGTCATCATCGACAACGGCAGCACTGACGGGACCGGGAACGTCGCGCGCACGTTCGGCTTCACCGGCCAAGTCGATGTGATCGATTGGCCCGGCCCAGGCACGCAGATCGAGATGTACGAGAAGGTTGCCAGAGACTACCGGGATCGGACGGAGTGGTTGGCCTTTATCGATGCCGACGAATTCCTCTACCCGGTTGAGGGCCCGGATCTGCGCAAGACCTTGGCGGAGATGGGCGACATCGACGGTGTCGGCGTTCACTGGCACATCTACGGCTCCGATGGCCACACTGAGGCCGTCCCGGGCCTGACGGTTGAAAATTACACGCGCCGGGCCGAGGACACCTTTCTGTTCAACCGCCATATCAAGACGGTGGCGCGTGCGGCTCGAATCGAGAAGGTCTATTCCTCACACCTCATCGGCACGGCTGGTGGCCTCGTAGATGACGGCGGTGCGCCAATTCCTATGACAGAGCCTCACGGGTTCTACGCCGACAAGCCTGCCTGTTGGAACAGGTTTCGGATCAACCACTACCACACTCGCTCGTGGGGCGAATATCAGATTAAAGCCTCGCGCGGCTACTTCGGCGTCGATGACGAGAAATTGGCCTCGGAGCAGCGCATCGCTGATATGTTCGCCTGCCATGACCGCAACGAGGTTAAAGACGATAGCGCCACCCGATTCGTGCCGGGGATGCATCCGCTCCTCAGGCAGGCGGAGGGGCGGTTACCTTCCTGACATCCGCCGTCACGGCACGACGCTGGGACACTGATATCGCTTTGGTGGGGGCGCTTGCGTTCTCCGTCCTCTCAAAGATGGCCTGTCTGAACAATGTCGCCCGCATCGTCAACAACGACCGGTGCGAACGCATCTTGGATGAATGATCCCGGACGAGGCGTAGCTGCAATCGGAAAGATGGGGTCCCACGGGTCGCACCCGGCTGCACGGATGAGTGGGTTGCCGGCGTCTCGGTTATCGGTTGACGCTCAACCGAGCGCCGCTGCATGCTCTGATCGGGGAACTCTCATGCCCCGTCGCGATGCCGGTCGGGCGCTGGCTCAGCGCGTCCGCATCGTGTTGGCCTGGGCCGAGCCGGGTCCGAACGGCGGGGGGGCACCCGCGCGCCCGTTATCCGACACATGGGGGGCACGGCACGACGGGCCCGCGTCCGAGCCTTGCGCCTCGATGGCCCCGTCGATCTGCCCGGCTCCGGTGGCTCACGCCAAGTCGCGGATACCCAGATCGAGCGGCTGATCAGGCTCACCTAGAAAGCGGGCCGACGAACGGGAACCATCGGTCGACGCGCGGCAAGAGCCGCCGGACAAACAGGAGCTGAGCCACGGTCTCGCGGCTCCGGCGTGCATGCACCTCTAGCCATAACCGGTCGACGGAATCGCATTGTCCAGCGACCCTGCCTTCGTCGAAGAATCCGCAATGTCATCGAGGTCTGTTCTGCCCAACCGCATCGCGCCCTCGGGTTAGCCTGAGACAAGAAGTCGCAGATTCAGGTTTTCAGGCTGTGCGAGCAGACTTTCTTCCTAGGTGGGCCTCGATCAGCCCGATTGCTGAATCTCCGGATCGGGCTGTCGGCGCTCCGGACGCGCAGCGCAGACGCGAAGCCTCTTTCGCCGCGTCGGCGCCGCCCTTACGTCACGTTCCCTCCGGCGCCTTCCGCCAGGACGGCTCGGCGAGGACCAAGGTCGGCTCGGTCTTGGACGCTGACGCACACACCCAGCGACGGTGAAGATCATCGCTACGTAGGATGAGCAGACCTCGGGGCCGTGAGATGTCAGCCGTCCACGTCCGGCCATATGTGCTGGGCGCTCGCCGAGAAAAGTCGCAACGATCAGAGCCGGCGTCCGTCACCACACGGTTGCCTCGCACTCGGTCGGTCAAACGCAATAGGTCTCAGCAACGGCAATCTCCGCCCCTGTCCGCGAGCAACGCAGGTATGTGGACACACCGGCCGTGCAATCCGGTTGGAGGCGTCCGCCACATTCGGGCGGGACCTATTATGGACTGAACGCGACGGAACCGCGCCAGCCGGCGCGGTCGTTGAGACGAGCGTTACAAGCTTCGCGTTCTTGCCCAGCGTGGTGGCGCCTCGCGCGGGGTTGCGACCGAGCACTCACCCTTCTGAGACAGGGCCTTATCGTCGCTTACGTTATTGCAACGGGGCCGTCGACCAGCCACCTGCCTCGACGGCGAGCGCCCACTGCAGAGGAGATGGATCGCAGATTTCGGCCTCGATGAACCGATGCGGCCGGTCGTAGGAGGCGTGCTCAGCGCGGCCAGGGCTTGACGCTCCAGCGCTCATGCAACCCGGTTACCCACGCGACAGAGGGCGGGCATCGCGCAACGAGAAGCGTTGTAAGACAACGTCGCACGCAACGGCTGGATCCCCTACAACAATGCCGTCGCCCGGACCGGCTTAGCGGGCAAGTCAGTAGCGCGGATCGCAGCATGTGCCAGCCGCGATGGGAGTGCTCCGCACTCACAGAGAAAGCCCGGCTGCAGAACGTTCAAGGCGTGATGCGTCAAGGCCACAGCGATTGTACGCCGGGATAGGCCAACCGATCCTCCGGGGCGGGTCGCCCTACCATCCGGCGCAGGCGTGCCCGAAGGCCTAGCTTCGCATCGATCTGGCGTAGGATTTCGTCAGCGACGGCGACAGGGTCGTCAATATGGAAATCCTGTGCGAAGGCCGGGTTCTCGGAGGGCATGACGGTGCCGTTAGGATAGAAGTAGCTGCTGTCATTTCCTTTTAGAAAATCGATAAGGATTTGGCTGGACGCCATGGTCGAATTTAAGTTGAGCCCAATAATTTTCGAGGAGCGCTCCGCCAGCAGAGACGTGTGGAGCGCAGAGCCGGCATATGACACGATGGCTGGAGCGCGCTCAAAGATGTCAATCTGATCACCCAAAGACAGTGTCTCGGGGTAGATGACTTCCATGCCCTTGCGCACCAAGTGCTCAATAATCTTATCTTCGTTCAAGATACGGGAAACGCCAGAGGTGAGGCGGGCTTTCGAGAAAATGACTGGGTGGGAGTAGGTTCTAGCCGCGCTGCTCCGGGGTAATGATCGGCCGATAATAGTGCCAACATCGCCATGGATGCGATGGGCACTGTTAGTCTCTTCAAAGCTCGGGGCCGGAATGTACAGTTTCCCGAAACGCGTCGGTTCGACCGGACGGAAGAAATTGTCGGGTGAGAGATTGAATGCTCGCAGTGTGGCGGCAGCCACTGGTAAATGCTTGCAGTATGTTTGTATGTCATGATCGCCATGAAATACCAGCTTTATGTTAGTATCATTCAATTTTATCAATGGCCAGAGGCGGGCGACGCTTGTGAGAAGATAATGGCCGTGATGCATGGATAACGGGCCGATATACATGTATGTGCATTCTTCTGCGGCAGGCCGCACGGAAAGACTGCCATTTAGGCGCTGAGATTGGCCGACGCGATCCTGATATGGCCCCCTTCGATAAGCTGCGAGGGATATATTCGATCCAGCTTTGTCGTAGATGCCCCAATCAGGATCGTGGTCAAGCAGTGCAAATTGTTGCTTCGGGACTAGGGTCGCGCTCTCGAAGGCGCCTGCGAGCGGGTTTATGGCCGAGTAAAACGCATTGCCATGAACGAGATCGCAGGTTCGTAGGGTGGGCATTCTATGGACTCTGGTTCAACGGCGATGCTCAGGACAGGGTTCACTCCTGATAGGCGCCCATGCCGAGCGGCAGAAGCGCTTCCCTAACACACGAACGGAGAAATTACCGGAGGTTGCCGATGCAGGGCGGTCGCGGGCCACAGGCATTGGTGACATGATACTCGGTGCGTGCGATGGATATGCCACAACGCGCCATAGGCGCGGTGTGAACTCGCGTTTCTGACGGGGTTGGGATGCCGAAGCACAGGCCATGGATACGATGGGTGATGGACGAGGAGACTGCGCGCTTAGTTGGCGCCTCGTCTCCCGAGACTATGGATGTCTGCGAGATTTCCGGCGAGGCCTGGAGTGATTTTGCTGAGTGGAAAAGCTTCACATCTAAAAAATATCCCGAGTTCGACGTTTGCAGTGATCCTTTCGACAAAAATTACGATCTCATCATTGCTGAGCAGGTATTTGAGCATGTCCGCTATCCATGGAGGGCAGCGAAAAATATGTTCGATGGGCTGAAAGACGGCGGATATGTCCTCATAACAACGCCGTTCATTTTTCATATTCATCCAACGTCCCTCGATTGCTGGCGTTGGACACCTCAGGGCATGGGGTTCATGCTCGAAGACTCTGGGTTCAAGCCGGAGCACATCGTCACCGGCGGTTGGGGAAATTACGAATGCTTCCTTCAACACGCCATTGACCAGAGCCACGCCCCTGCTGTTGCTGACCATCACCCGATGACGAACCATGGGCATATTCCCCAGATGGTGTGGGGCTACGCTCGCAAGGCTTAGCCGAATGGTCTCGGGTAGCGGCGTGACGGATCGAGCCCGAGGCGTTCGGGCTCGCTCGTCGGGAGCTGAACGGCATGCATTCGGAGTTCGAGTGGGACCGACTGAGGCGGGTCGGAAGAACTTAAACCTTGTCAGACCCAGCGACTCGTGGTCTGGGATCGAGCCGTTGCTGTCCCCCAAACCTGTGAAGCCAGGACGTGCTCGGACGCACGGTTCGGATCGTGCAGCCCTGGCCGGCATCATTTCGGCCCTGCGTACCGGCGTGTGGCGTAAGCGCCAGCCGCGTGCAGTTCGGCTTCCCGCGCCCGGTGAGGATCAGGTCTGCCACCGGCCGGACGGGCCCGTCACGACGGCAACCAGCCTCGGACGCACACCGGACCCGTGGCCAATGCGGCGGCGCGAAATTGGATGGTGAGGCATTCAATCGGAACCGGCGCTCAGTCAGCACGGTTCTACGTCACAGCTCGCGGTTCCCATGCGACGGATTCTATCATGGCAAACGAGAACGAGCGCGGCGAAACGGCTGCAAATCTCGCCGAGCGGCTGGAGGGAACCAACACACTGCTTGCGGAATGGGCGGCCTGCGCAACGCAGAATAGCCCGTCCCTGATCGAGCGCTTCGAGGCGATGGGCTACGCTGTGCGCGGCAAATCGCACGATGAAGTCGCCGAAGTTCTACGGCGGCCTCCCGAGCGAGCGTGAGCCTCGGTTCCGAAAAGTCGCCACGTCGACGCCTCTGAGCTTCGGCGCAGCGGGTTGCGACCGGGATGGTCGGCGGTCCTCATCAAATCGGAGACGCTCCGATCTCGGCCCAGGCGCTCGAGGCGCCGGGCGCTGCCCGGGGTGAGCGCGGGATGATGGCGTCTCGGCGGAACAAGCGGGTGACTTCCTTCCGGCCGTGCCCACGGTCGAACCAGGAGAGCGATCGTAAGAGTAAGGCAGCTCGCGGATTATGCGCCGTGATCTTTGCTTGCTTCGAGCGCGTGAGGTTAGGCTCCAACGATTCCCGCGGTCACCATGCAGAAGCAGGATGACCGGCTGGACCACCGACCGATCTCGGTTATGCTTGGCTCGTAGAGATCTACAAATCGTGCTGGAGGTCACAACGGCACGTTGCCGGTTACGTTAGGTATCTCAACGTTTCTTCGACATCGACCACCGGGGCGCCGCCCTTTCATCGGTCTCAACGGAGGATCCCGCCGCTGACTTACCGATTCTGGTGCGTGATGGCCCCGAGACACCTCAGGGCTCTACATAGCTCTATCGATGTTCCGCCACGCGAGTGTCCATGAGCCTTGATCCCGACGTCTTCAGGTTCTTGTCCCGCGCCGCGGCAGCGACCTCGGCACCCTTGCATGCGGCCATTGTTCGTCAGGGCCCCATCGCGATCCCGTCGCCCTCACACGTGCTGGTGGCTGATCGCCTGTTCGTCGAGGTCATCAATCAACAGATCTCTACCCGGGCGGCACTCGCGATTTGGGACAGGATCGAGATCCGAGCAGCCGAGCGGGGCATCGCGCCCCGGGAGCTTTTCGTTCCGGGGGAAGAGGCGACTTTGCGCGGCTGCGGCGTATCGGGCAACAAGGTACGGGCCTTGATGGCGATACGGGAGGCGGAGGCTGCCTGAGAGCTGGGCGAGGCTCTGGCTCTCATGCCGCATGCGGATCGGACGTCTGCTCTTTGCCGGATTCGGGGCGTCGGCCCATGGACAGCCGATATGATCGGTATCTTTCACTTCCAAGATCCGGATATCTGGCCCGCCGGCGATGCTGCGGCCGTCGGGACGCTGCGGCGACTAAGCGGCCGTGAGGACCACGTAGCGGTGGCCGCGGCTTTCTCGCCGTACCGCTCGATCCTCGCCCGCTACATGTGGATAAGCCGCGATGCCGACAAAGAAGCCGTGACGTGACGCGTATCCCGCATGTTTATGCGGATGCCGCGGCGGTCCTGTGCAACCACCGGGCGGCTCGAACATTAAGACTTGACGAACCCGCGGCTCTGTATCATCCGCACATGGTCCGTGCGACGCCTACCCGAGGTAGGCAGCGCGGTCTCACAGGAACCCGGAACCCCATGCCCGACGACAGTAGTCGATCGACCATGCCGCCTACGGCCTATCGCGTGTTCCAAGCCTGATCCTCTGATCGGCTCACTCGCGACCGGCCGAAAGGCGGCTGGTCGCTTACGAGGTGAGCCATGACCTTCCTGAACGTATCTGCCCGCCGCGCTGAGCACGCGGGTACTGACCGCAGCGTCCTGGTTATCGCATTTATGATGGCGCTGGTCTTCGTGCCCGTCCTCGCCACCCACATTGCCGTCCTGACGCTCAACTCGGACATTAGCCTGGCGACGCTGAAGCAAGGGGTCTGGCAAGTCGCAAGACTGCCGGAGCGGGCGCCTGGCTGATCGCCAGACCGATCCTGCTGGATGAAGTCCAGTGATCGTTGGGGTACGCGAGAGGGCCGACGCTCAACGCAAATGTGTGAGCATAATGCTGGCCCTCTTGTATCGCCGAGCCAGAGGCGTGGCGCTCCCTCGTGTCTGCTGGACAAGCTGCCGGAGTGCTCTGTCTGGTACAGCTCCGATACTCCCTCAGCCCGACTGGGCAGATGCAAAGATAGGTGCCGCGTCACCTGATGCGTGTGGCAAGCGCAGTCGTGGCGATACGGTGCATGACTGGGCGATGCCATCTTCCAAGCATGTTATAGGCTCTGCTTGAGCTTGGACTCGTCCGGCTGGCAGGCGTCTCGAAGTCTTCCCGAACGAGGGCTCAGGCAGCGTTTCCAGGTGGCAGCCTTCCGACGTGCCGCCGCCCGCACGCGCCGAGCAGCACGTCGCAGCCGGGGTATACCGTGGCTGGCGTGAACCTGCTGATATCACCTAGGTCGACGTCCCGCTCGAAATACCGCACCGTCCGGGCCCCGGGGCCTGTCAAGGCTACGCGTGGCGGTCCTGATGGATAGCGTCGTGGTTGAGGCTCCGCCGAGCCCAAACGCTCCTACCGCTCAGCGCAATCGCGAGGCGATCATGGATGAGGTGTGGGCGGTTCTCAAATTGCCGGGCCATGCCGCGTTCCCGCTTGCGTCGCCTCGTCAACGAGAAGACCATCGGGGTGAAATCGCGCTGACAGATCCGGGGAGGGCAGGGCCCCGGATCCGGACTTGCGAGCCCTGCGACGCGCCGATCTCGGGTGGACTTCCGTACCTCGCGCGAGCTCACAATCCAAACCAGGAGGAGCGGGACATGGTCGCTTCTTCGGTGCAGCCGCTGTCTGCCACCTCAGTTGAGGTTGTGCTCATGGGGACGCGGTCTCGATTGCTGCGGAAGGCGCGTGCCCTTCCCGAGCTAACACTGCGCGCGGTGGAGGAGCTGGAGAGCTGGCAATCAGGAGAAGAAGCTAGCGTCCACTTGGGCTGGCCTGATCCCGGTCAGCCTCACCGAGCCGCCCCCCGAGAGGGCCAGCAGAGCATCTCCGTCAGCAGCCGCCACGACCGTATAGCTCTGGCCCCGCAGGTCGATGCGATCGCCTTCGGCTGGATTGAACCCTAGGATCTTACTGGTGCGCGAGGGCTGACCGAACACGTACCTGTCCGCACCGAGGTCGCCCGAGAGGGTGTTGTCGCCGGAGCCGCCGGTCAGTACGTCGTCACCTTGACCACCGAAAAGCGTGTCATATCCAGGGCCACCCACAAGCGTGTCGTTCCCCAAGTTGCCGAAGACGAGATTGTCCCCAGCCTCTAACGAGATAAGGTCCTGGCCCTGGCCACCGTATAGAGTACTGTTGCCTGAACCTCCAACAAGCGTATCGTCCCCCAGATTGCCGTAGGCGAGGTTTCTCCCCATTCCAACCCTGATGAGATCCTGGCCCTGCCCCCCGTACAGCACATCGTCGCCCGATCCGCCGCTGAGCGTGTCGTCGCCGAGGTTGCCGTAGATGAAAGAGTCATCGCTGCTGGCGCTGTAATCGATCACGTCCTGGCCCTGGCCGCCGAAGACGCTGTCGTGTCCGTACGGTCCAGCCGTGCGGCCCGCCACAAGGAGATCGTCGCCCTGGTTGCCGTAGATCAACTCGGCATCGAGGCTGCCGTAGACCGTGTCGTTGCCAGCGCCGCCCAGGAACGTGACCGAACCCAACGGCAACGTGATCAGGTCCGGCCCTAGCGTCCCGACCGGCCGAGTGATCACGTCCGGCCCGCGCGTCCCGACCGGACTCTGGATGGAGGGTGCAGGCCCGGACTGACTCGGCAAGGTGATGAGGAAGTTCTCCAGCACGTCCATCTGCGGCCGATCGACGACTTGGTTGCTGCCGAGGCCGGTAGGCTCGATCGTGAACATGTAGTCGCCCCACCAGGGCCCGGCGGCCCAGTAGGTTGCGCCCTCCCAAACCGGGTGCGCGCGCATGTAGGCCACCATGTTGGCGAGCGCAGCGAGGCTCGTCGCATCCTGAGCGACGCCGAACTCGCCGAGGAACAGGCGATTGTTGGTCGCCTCCGCCCATTGGGTGATGGCAGTAAGCCGCTCCACACCGATGCTCGCGGAGACCACGGTGGCATGCGTACCGGAGCTGTCGCTGTCGAGGTATTGATGGACCTCGAAGGCGAAGTTGTTCAGAGGGTCGACGACACCGCGGCCGATGACCGTGTCGTTGTCGCTGCTAACCCAGCTGTGGGCGCCTGACCAGTAGCTGCCGGGAACGAGGATCTCCTGGCGGGCGCCGGCCGAGCGGATGGCCGCGATCGCCGCGTTGGCAGAACCGAGCCATTGCTGCGCGGTCTGCGCGTGCGGCTCGTTCATCAAGCCGAAGATGACGTTGTCGCGTCCGGCGAAGTGGCTTGCAAGCCGACCCCAGAAATCCGCGAAGGCGCTGTCGGGCGTCTCGGCACTCCCGATCAGATGCCCGAAGCCCGACCCGAAATTGTGCGGTTCCAGGATCACCTGCATGCCGCGGCTCGCCGCATAGCCGACGACGGTATCCATCTGCGCGAGCTCGCTCGCGTTCAAGGGCCCATTCTCGCTCAGCTGGGCCCGCTCCCAGATGAACGGAAGGCGGAGGACGGACATGCCTTTGCCGGCGTAGTAATCGATTTCCTGGGTGGTCGGATAGGTGTAGTCGGTTCCGAGCCTTCCTGGCAGTTTCCCGGTGCCGAAATCCGGACCTGCCAGATTAATGCCAAGTTTCATTGTATTCTCGATACAGTGCGCAGCCTTGATCTAGCCGGAACAGCTTGACATCGGGCCGTAGAGAAGCTGCACGCAATCTCGGGATGAAGCGTTAACGAGGAACTAATCGGCTGCTTCCATATAGCTGCGCAATCAAGATTCCTGTGGCACGTGTGGGAGGGATCACGCCGGCGGACGGGTCGGCCCTTCTGCCAGACTCCGGGAGCTCCGCCCTGTGGCGGGCCCTCTCCCGGTCAAGAGGCGTGTCGTACACGGGCGTCCCAGGGTGGCAGACTATGAGGCATCGCCCACCGAGCCACACCATAGCGCACGACATCGCGCAGCCCCCGAACACATCCCGCAGATGAGCTCACGCTGGGCAGCGGTCTCGGGCAACAGCGTCAGGTAAAGGGCGGCCGAATATTCCGCGCTGCGTCGCGATGCTGAGGCGCTGAGCGACCTCGTCGTCACGGATCAACTTTGCCGCAGCTTGGCGGCTAGAGATACCCACCCAATCCTCCGGCAGTTGCCTAGGCGGTAGGAGTTCAGGCTCGATCTCGACTTTCCGAAGCAGACGGAGCGCATCTTCCGGTGACAGGCTCTTCGCATCCGGCAACCACCCAGCGAATCCGCCCGGACCCGCTGAAGTTCAAGCGTCATTGCAGACTTCCTCGAACTTCTAAGATCTCAGCTAGGGAGGAGCTCGACGCCTAGGGGGCAGCAGGCCAGCAACCCGCCGACCTGCGGGGAACGGCGTAACGGGTCGCCTCGATACGCGACGATGATCTGCTTCAACCCCGCGCTGTGGCTCCTGTTGCCGTTTGTCCCGTTGGGATGCGCCCGCCATTCGGTGACTCAATCTGAACGACGAAGCCGGCACGGAGCAGGAATTGGGTTAGGCTCGAGTGGGCCGTGCTACTGGCAGGAGGGCAGTCGCCGCACGCGTCCATACGCGCCGCACAAGCTCCTGCCGACGCAGGGCTGGCCGCTCGACTGCGTGCCAGCTGAGGACTCCGAGGCAGCCAGCAACGATCAGCGCGACCGCGCTATTCGACCAGGGTGAGAGACCCGGTACATGCAGCGCCAGGAGGTTCTGCACCGGAAAGGCGTAGAGGTAAAGGCCGTAGGAGGGATCTGCTCTGTTGAGCGCAAGGCTGACAGGCGCAGGGCGGACCGCAAAGGCAAACCAGAAAATCAGGTACCCGCCAAACGCCGCGAAGGCGGGCTCAGCGAGCGGGGCGCTGAACATCAGCGGCAGGAGCAGCAGGGCCGCGATGACGGCGCCGCGCCGCGTGTAGCTGATGCGGTCCCGGAACAGGTGAAAGGCGCTCCCGCAGAAGAACACGAAGGTCAGCCGGATTAGTTCCGATAGGGTGCCAAGCAAGGAGCCAGGAGCACCAATCGGCAGAACGAACCAGCGTAGGACGTACAGGCACGCAAGCCCTGTCAGGAGAAGAACGAACCGTCTGGGCCGCCGCAATGCGCGCAAATCGTTGACGAGGGACAGGAGCAGGTAGCAGCCGAACTCGCACGGGATGGTCCACATCGACCCATTCAGGTACGGAACGGTAGTTCAGCAAAGGCACCTGACACCACGGGCATCAGGAGCAGCAGTGCCCTGACGCCGCACTGCAGGATCGAGGCAGCCGAGAGATCGCCCCCAGCGAACGGCGCAACGAGCGCGATGCAGACGAGCGAGGCGACGAGAAAGCCTGGATAGATCCGCACCGCGCGCTTCACCAGGTAGGCTGAGAAGGGGCGAGTGTTGAGGTAGCTCCTGGTGATCAGATAGCCGCTCACCAGAAAGAAGCCGTCGACGGCAAGCTCACCAAGTGAGAGGGTGCCGAACACTTGGGTGAGAGGCTCGCGTGAGCGGTTGCCGTCGATGAGCTCTGGGGCATGTGACAGCACCACGAGAGCGGCGAACAGGAGCCGGACCAAGCCGAGATTGTTGGCCCGGCTCTCGTCGTCTGGGTTCTGCTGCAGCGGTATCACGGCATCTGAGCTCCAAGGCGCAACGTCACAGCTTGATGGCTCCGCCAGGGTCGGCCCTCTTCGTATGCCACTGGTTTGAGGCGCGTGGGGAGTTTACGTTCTGAAGCCGCTCGTTGTGCAGCTTCTGTGACAGATCGGCATCATCGACGAGTCCGGCATCCGCAACGCCGAGGCCGCAGCGCGCGAGAGACGTTCAGCCAGAGGATTCCGGCAGGACCACCGAGACATGCGGTGTCGATGGGCCGCGGCATCCATAGGCGATGCCGGTGCTTTCCAGCACGCCCAAGGCGTGCGCCTCGTGGCTGGAGGCGCTGACCGAGGAGACGCTGCGGCTTCAACGCCCCCTGCCGGACGATCTGATGCGGGAGGTCGCGCGGGGCGAACGATAGAACGATGCCTGAGCTTCGGGCGGCAGTGGCTCAGTGCCGGTCTCAGCGTACCTTCCCCTGAATCCAGCCGATGATTGCGTCAGCGACCTCTAGGTTGTTGGCTTCCAGCATCATCATGTGGCCGTTGCCCTTAATGCCGTGGTCGGCGAGCGCCAGCCGATCAGGTTTCGCGCCAGCCTGTTCGAGGAAGGCGGCGGTGCAGTCGTCCATCGTCGCCCGGAACGAAGCCTCGCCCGTGACGATGACGGCGGGCACTTTCGCGAGTTGCGGCAACTGCCGGGCCGGTTCGGCCTGCAGCCAGCAGCGGATCTGATCGGGCCGGGTCGGCTGGTCGGCCTGAACCACTGTGAGGTCGGTCGGGCCGCTGACGGGCGGCTCGAAATGCAGCGGCACGCGGGTGATGCCGTAGGGCCGAGCCCGGGCCTCGCCGACCTTCTCATACCACTCAGCGCCGCCTTTGAAGCGTATGTCGAAGAAGGTCGGCCCGTTCGGCTCGACGGCGACGTAATCCTTCACCAGGTCCGGCCGCGGGTCGGACACTGCCCTTCCGAAGACGCCGGACTGCGAGTGGGTCAGCACCACCGAGGTGCCGATCTTCTCCAGAAGCGCGGTCAGCGCCGGGTTGACCAGCTCCTCGCTCTTCAGAGCGCTGGCGATGTAGGGCACCTGCGAGAGGTAGAACTGATCGAAGGCGAGATTGCCCCCCACGCCCGGCCCGCCCGGCCACTGCGTGTGCAGCTTGGCCTGCGGGAAGAGGTCGAACCGCTCTTGCCCGGTGAAAATGCTCTCAAGATCGCGGGTACTGAGCCGGGCGTAGGGGCCGTAGACCTCCGGGTTGTCGCACGAACGTCCGCGTCCGACCTGATCGACGACGTAGACGGCAAAGCCGCACTCTACGAAGCGATTCACCCAGCCCGGCCGGCCGTCGGGCGTGCCCAGGCAGTTGACGCCGGTCTGCGCTGTGCCGTGCACCAGCACGACGGGAAAGGGCTGCTTGACCTGTTCCGGGGCATGGTACTGCACGTACATGTGCCCGGTGGCGATCTCCTTGCCGCCAACAGTCACGTACTGGCCGCCGACGAAGAAGTAGCCCTCGCGCTGGGCGGGCTTGGAGACGGTAGGGACGTTCGGGGTTGCGGGCTGTGGGTCAGCCCCAACCGCGCCGACCAGTCCGAACAGGGCACCAGCTGATAAGAGTGCGGCCTTAAGCATCGACGTCCTCCCACGGACGTCTCAGCGTCCTGATGAGAGTATCAGAGGAGACCAACCACATGTCCATGCAATCTGCAGTTACGCTACCGGCGGGCTGAACGGCATTGTTCCGAGAATACGGAGCTTGCATGCCCGTAGGCAGCTTGAGGGTTGTGAGCCATGGCCTGTCTCTGCGATTTACCGCGCGAAGGGACCCAAAGAAGCGCCACCTCGCCGGTCGACTACTCTCATCGACCAGAGGCGGAAAATGAGCCGCCCCATCCCGTTGCCGATCGGCCCCGGTCAGGAAAGCGTGTGCGACTATCCACGCCCGCCACGCTTGGAGCCGGTGCCCGAGCGCCTGCGGGTGATCTTCGACGGCGTGACCATCGCCGACACGGTGCGGGGCTGGCGCGTGCTGGAGACGAGCCACCCACCGACCTACTACCTGCCGCCGGGCGCCATTCACCCCGGTACACTCGCCCCGGCTGGCGGCAGCGGCTGTGAATGGAAGGGCCGCGCGATCAATTTCGGTGTCGTCGGGCCGCAGCGGCGCGCCAAGCGGGTCGCCTGGGCCTATCCGAAGCCGACCGAACCGTTTGCCGGGCTGCTGACCACCTGGCCTTCTACGCCGGTCCGATGGACGCCTGCTCCGTTGGCGAGAAGCGCGTCACCCCACAGCCGGGGGGCTTCTATGGCGGCTGGGCCACGCGCCGGATCGTCGGTCCGTTCAAGGGCGAACCCGGCACGATGTGGTGGTGAGGGGCTGTCCCTATCCGTCGGATCGGTAGACCATCAATCGTCGGATGCAGCCCCGGAGGCAGGTCGGCGTCCGGGGCACGCTTTTCACCCGATGATGCCTCTCTCGAGCACGGCCTGAAGAGCATCGGAAGGCGGAAGCTCCAGGCTCGGCATTACAGTATCCAAAGCCGCTTCCAGTCGTTCCTACGAGGTGCGCTGTTTGGCGCGGCGGATCTGATGGTGTTCCAGTCTGGTCATGGTCAGCTCTTTCGATGGCCAGGGGTGCCATCGAGGAGCCTTTACGTGACGAGGCCGGTGCTGCGACGAGCAGCGCCCTGCCGCAGATCCGCCGTTCCCAAGGTGGGTCAGAACGCGAGGCGGATGTCGGCGAGGAGCAGCCCGGCGATCCGGGTGTCCCACGTCTCCCCGGCCCTGATCGGGTAGGCCTCCGTAAGGGTGCCAGTCGTGACGACCTCGCCCGCGGCGAGCGCCGGACTGTCCGAATCGTCCGCTAAGACCTCGACCAAGTGCCGCAGCGTCGCCAGGGGCCCGCTGCGACAAGGACGACGCGAAGGCCCGTAGCGAAGACCGGAAGACCGGGGCCGAACGGCACAAGGGCGGTGGCACGGTCGAGACCAATATCGAACCGCAGGCCCAAGCCGAGGGCACTTGCATCGTGTCCGGCACGCGCCGAGGCATCGACGGCACCGACCGGATCGCGAGCGTGACGCACACGCTACGCCCGGGCGAAAGCGGCTGTGCCACGACGAAGCTCTAGCCGAAGCAGCCGGATGACAAGGCCGGCCCAGGTTCCCGCAAGGCGCGCCAGACATCGCAGGGCCGACCATGAAGGCTTCCCCCACCCCGATCACGCCTCCCCAGCTCGACATCGTCATCTGGCGCGGTGACAACGAGCCGGCCGTGAAGCGGTGCTTCGGAGACGCGACACGATCTGCTTGCTCGACTGAGCCGGGGCGCCGAGATTATCTCCGCAGTCCGCGGGACCGCCGGACAATTTTAAAGCGGTGAGTTCGATCGGCGCCTGATCGGGCCCAGCCTGGAAAGCACGGAACGCTGCCACCAGCCGCTCTGCCTCCTTCGCGTATTCCATCCACGCCGGTTCTTCGGCTCGGCGCATCTCCGCGATCCCGTCGTCCGCGATCCCGACCTCCTTGGGGCCGATCGACGCCATGGCATCAGGGTCCTTGTTGTCGTGCCGGCACAGGGCACGCGCCACACGCTCGATCGGATCGGCGGCCTCGGCCCGGTGCCAGTCTAGATGGATCGCTTCTTCGCTCATCGGTCGTCTCGCAGATTACCTGAGCGGCAACGCGCAACGCCGCTGAAAGCATCACGCCTTCCAGCCTCTCGAGGACCGTCGCGGCCCTTGTCGCATCAGTCGTCCGAACTCTTCGGCTCCAGCGCCAAGCCGATCGCCATCATCAGACCTGAACCGCTCACAGCAGTCAGGCACAGGTACAGCAGCTCTCCGTCCATCGTGACCTCCTGGATCAGGTCGGCAGGCTCGCCTGATTCCGACCAATGCAGGCCGCAGGCCAGAGTTCGGCCGCCGCCATCCACGCTTCCTCATCGTGAGGAAGACCATGACCGTCGCTGAGACCCAGCGTGCTCTGATCGCGCGCAGGTACGACCTGGACACGGCCGGTTCCGATGGCGATGCCGATCCTCGCGATCTGAGAGACTGAGCATGGACGGAGGCGTGATTTCCGGCCTCGCCTTCGTCGTGATCCAGGCGACGATCCACTGCCCGCAGCCGGCCGTGCCGGAAGCGACCCGGTTCTGCCAGATCATCGAGGTGCCGATACGCTTCAGTCGGACCGACACGGCCGAGACGCGCGCGCAACTGCGGAGCCTGAACGCGAAGTGGCGAGCCGGGTGCGCGCCGCAGGGCGGCCGCTGAGGCCTCACCGCAAGCCTCTGATGCCAGCACACCTCGCTGGCCTCTAGGTCGTAGACTCATAAAGCTCGCAGCCGGACCCGCAGGGCTGCGAGCTTG
>NZ_LSIX01000231.1:0-11205 GCF_001556475.1 Methylobacterium sp. CCH5-D2
CGGTGCCGACGCCGCCGCCGGTCCAGCCGGTGTTGACGAGCCAGCAATCGACACCGTGCTCCGCGATGAGGTCGCGCAGGAGGTTGCCGTAGGTGCTCGGGTGCCGCGGCATGAAGGGCGCGCCGAAGCAGGTCGAGAAGGTCGCCTCGGGCCCCGTGAGGCCGCGCTCGGTGCCCGCCACCTTCGCGGTGTAGCCCGAGAGGAAGTGGTACATCGCCTCGGCGCCGGTCAGCTTGGCGATCGGGGGCATCACCCCGAAGGCGTCGCAGGTCAGCATCACGATGTTCTTCGGATGCCCGGCCCGGCCCGTGGCGCTCGCGTTCGCGATGAAGTCGAGCGGGTAGGCGCAGCGGGTGTTCTCGGTGAGCGAGGCGTCGTCGAAGTCCGGCACCCGGGTGAGCGGATCGATCACCACGTTCTCCATGACCGTGCCGAAGCGCTCGGTGGTGGCGTAGATCTCGGGCTCGGCGTTGCGCGAGAGCCGGATGGTCTTGGCGTAGCAGCCGCCCTCGAAGTTGAAGATGCCCTCGTTCGACCAGCCGTGCTCGTCGTCGCCGAGAAGCTGACGCGAGGAATCGTTCGACAGCGTGGTCTTGCCGGTGCCGGACAGCCCGAAGAAGATCGCCGAGCCGCCCTCGGCGTCGAGCGCGGCGTTCGCCGAGCAGTGCATGGGCATCACGCCCTTCCCGGGCAGGATGTAGTTGAGATAGGTGAAGACCGACTTCTTCATCTCGCCCGCGTAGGCCGAGCCGCCGATCAGCACGATCTTGCGGGTGAAGTCGATGGCGATGACCGTCTTCGAGCGGCAGCCGTGCCGGGCGGGGTCCGCCTGGAAGCTCGGCAGGTCGATGATCGTCATGTCGGGCACGTAACCCGCGATCTCCGAGCGGTCCGGCCGGATCAGCAGGTTGCGGATGAACAGCGAGTGCCACGCGAACTCGGTGAAGACCCGGGCCTTGACCCGGTGGGCCGGATCGGCACCGCCGTAGAGGTCCTGGGCAAAGAGCTCGCGGCCCTCGGCGTGCTTGAGGAAGTCCTGGTACAGGGTCTCGAACTGCTCCGGCGTGATCGCGCCGTTGTTGTCCCACCAGATCTCGTTCTCGGTGGCGGCGTCGCGCACCACGAACTTGTCCTTGGGCGAGCGGCCCGTATGGCTGCCCGTGGTCGCCACCAGGGCGCCGCCGCGGGCGAGCTGCCCCTCTTTGCGTGACAACGCCTCCTCGTAGAGGCGGGGCGCCTCAAGGTTCCAGTGGACGGCCTTCAGGTCACGGAGGCCGATCGCCTCGGCGCCGTGGCCCGCGTTGAACTCACCGATATTCGTCACGATCGTCTCTCCCGAGCCCCTGTTCGCGCCGTCTCCGCAATCCCGGGACGTACTCCCGGGATTGCTGGGAGCGTCCGTGCGGTCGTTCAGGACCGCCGCACGCTGGTTCTCCGCTCCCGACCCTGCCTTGGTCGGGCGGCGCGGGCCGCCCGGTCAATCCGAACTTTGGGCGTAGGTCCGCCCTGTGGGCTCCCAACGTCCGGAGCGCGGCCGGCAGGTGCCGGGCCGCCGCGCGGGAGTGGAGCCGACCGCCTGTCTGTATCCTGAACGATGGTCGCACGGGCGGGCGCGGGCGCGACGGAACGCCTATATTGTAATCCGGCGCACGACCTTCGCGCCGCCCTTTCGGCCGTCCCCCGGCCCCGCTATGGCGGGCGCGCCGCCTGCCGGAACGGCCCACCCCGACACGAGAGTCCCCGATGCCGCAAGCCGTCGCCGGTCCGGAGATCGAGCGCCTGATCCAGCTTCTCGCCCGGATGCCGGGGCTCGGGCCTCGGTCGGCCCGCCGCGCCGCGCTGCAACTCATCAAGAAGCGCGACACGCTGCTGGGGCCCCTCGCCGACGCCATGCGGGTGGCGGCCGAGCGCATCGTGGTCTGCCACGCCTGCGGCAACGTCGATACCAGCGACCCCTGCACGATCTGCCGCGACGCCGCCCGCGATCCCTCGACGCTCGTGGTGGTGGAGGACGTCTCCGACCTCTGGGCGCTGGAGCGCTCGGGCGCGGTCCAGGCGCGCTACCACGTGCTCGGCGGCGTGCTCTCGGCTCTCGACGGCGTGCGGCCGGAGCACCTCAACATCGCGACCCTGGTCGAGCGGGCGAGCGACCCGGCGGTCAAGGAGGTCATCCTGGCGCTCAACGCCACCGTCGACGGACAGACCACGGCCCACTACGTCACCGAGTCGATCCGCCACCTCGACCTGAAGGTCACCCGCCTCGCCCACGGCGTGCCGGTGGGCGGCGAGCTGGACTACCTGGACGAGGGCACCTTGATGGCGGCGATCCGCAGCCGTACGGCGTTCTGAGGCCGCGCGTCGCTCTCCCTCCCCCGCAGAGGGGGGGAAGGAGAACATCGGCGCCCCTTCATTTGACCGCTCCGGCGCCCCACCCTATTCGAAACGCTTCCTCAGACGCCCGCGCACCGTCCCGATCGAGCCATGGCCATCCTTCCCCTCGTCATCCTGCCGGATCAGCGCCTGCGCCTCGTCTCGGAGCCGGTCGGCACCGTCACCGCCGAGATCCGCAAGATCGCCGACGACATGCTGGAGACGATGTACGACGCCCCCGGGGTCGGGCTGGCCGGGATCCAGGTCGGCGTGCAGAAGCGGATCGTCACCATCGACACCTCGAAGGAGGAGGGCGCGCGCCGCCCGCAGGTCTTCCTCGACCCGGTGATCACCTGGGAATCCGAGGAGACGCGCGGCTACGAGGAGGGCTGCCTGTCGATCCCCGACTACTACGCCGAGGTGACCCGGCCCGACCGGGTGCGGGTGCGCTTCCGCGACCTCGACGGGCGGGAGCAGGAGATCGAGGCCGACGGCCTGCTCGCCACCTGCCTGCAGCACGAGATCGACCACCTCAACGGCGTGCTCTTCATCGACCACATCTCGAAGCTGAAGCGCGACCGGGTGATGAAGAAGTTCGCCAAGGCGGCCAAGCGCGACGCCGCCTGAGAGCCCTGCCATGCGCGTCGTCTTCATGGGCACCCCGGATTTCGCGGTGCCGACGCTGGCGAGGCTGGCCGAGGACGGCCACGCGATCACCGCCGTCTACACCCGCGCGCCGGCCCGGGGCGGGCGGGGCATGGCCGTGCGCCCCTCCCCCGTCCAGGCGCTCGCCGACACGCTCGGCCTGCCGGTGCTGACGCCCGCGAGCCTGAAGGGGCCCGAGGCCGCCGAGACCTTCGCGGCCCACGACGCGGACGTCGCCGTCGTCGTCGCCTACGGCATGCTCCTGCCGCCCGCGATCCTCGCCCTGCCCCGCCACGGCTGCCTCAACCTGCACGGCTCGCTCCTGCCGCGCTGGCGCGGCGCCGCCCCGATCCAGCGCGCCGTGATGGCGGGCGACCCCGAGAGCGGCGTCGGCGTGATGCGCATGGAGGCCGGGCTCGATACCGGCCCTGTGGCGCTCGAGGCGCGGGTGCCGATCACCCCCGGCCTGACCGCGGGTGAATTGCACGACGCGCTGATGCCCCTGGGCGCCGACCTGATGGGACAGGCGCTGCGCCGGCTGGAGGCGGGCGACCTCGCCTTCGCGCCGCAGCCGGAGGCGGGCGTCGTCTACGCCCACAAGATCACCAACGACGAGGCGCGGATCGACTGGTCTCAGCCTGCCGAGGCGGTGGTCCGGCAGGTCAACGGCCTGTCGCCCTTCCCCGGCGCCTTCTTCGAGGCCGATCTCGGCAAGGGTGCGGAGCGCGTGAAGGTGCTGCGGGCGCTGCCCACTTCCGGCTCCGGCGCGCCCGGCACGCTCCTCGACGAGGGCTGCACCGTGGCCTGCGGCACGGGCGCGGTGCGCCTGCTCGAACTGCGCCGGGCCGGCAAGGGCGGGGTCGCGAGCGGCGCGGAGTTCCTGCGCGGGGTTCGGCTGGAGCCCGGCGCGCGGCTCTCCACCTGAGATGCCCCGCTACAAGCTCGTCATCGAGTACGACGGCGCGCCCTTCCGCGGCTGGCAGCGGCAGGCGGAGGACCCCTCCGTGCAGGCGGCCCTCGAAGAGGCTGTGCTGCGCTTCTCGGGCGAGACCGTCCGGCTCACCTGCGCCGGGCGCACCGATGCGGGGGTGCACGCGATCGGGCAGGTGGCGCATCTCGATCTCGCCAGGGACTGGCGCACCGACACCGTGCGGGACGCGCTCAACGCCCATCTCCGGCCGCAACCCGTGGCGGTGCTCTCGGCCGAGATCGTGCCGGAGACCTTCGATGCCCGCCACTCGGCGATCCGGCGGCACTACCGCTACCGCATCCTCAACCGGCGCAGCCCCGCGGCGCTGACCCGCGCCCATGTCTGGCAGGTGCCCTGGGCCCTCGACCCGGAACTGATGCACGCGGCCGCCCAGCGGATGCTCGGCCGCCACGACTTCTCGGCCTTCCGCGCGGCGGAGTGCCAGGCCAACAGCCCCGTGCGCACGCTGGAGCAGCTCGACGTGGCGCGAGTGCGCTTCGGCCTGTTCGACGAGATCGTCGTGGCGACGGCGGCGCGCTCCTTCCTGCACCATCAGGTGCGGGCGATGGTCGGCACGCTGATGCTGGCGGGCTCGCGCCGCCTCTCGGCCGACGACGTCGCCGAGATCCTGGCGACGCGGGCCAAGCACCGCTGCGGCCCGCTGGCCCCGGCCTGCGGGCTCACCTTCGCGGGCGTGGACTACGCCTGATCCGAGCCCGACGCGCCATCCTTTTCCCGGACGCCTGGAACGAAGTGGAAGGTGATCCGGGATCCAGCGAGCAGAGTGCCGCGAAGCGGCTCGATCTTCATTCCCCGTCGCTGCATGCGGACGCTGCGCGTCTCCTTGTGCTGGATCCCGGATCACCCTCCGCTGACGCTCCGGGCGTCCGGGAAAGGGGCGGCGCCATTCCAGCCGGTGCACCGGAGGCGGCCCTCACCGCCTCCGCTTGATCGAGCCCACGGTCTGCATCTGGGCCTGCGCGTCGGCGCGGTCGTCCTCGCTCGCGGCCGCCCAGTTCTTCTCGTAGAGCGTGACGATCCACTCGTCCTTGCGCCCCTGCGCGCCCTCGCGGGCGAGCGCCAGCCACATCAGGCCGCGCACCCGCTGCACCGGCACGCCGCCCATCCCGTTGACCAGGATGTCGCCCAGGAGCGCCTGGGCCGGGTGGTGGCCCTTCTCCGCCGCGAGGTTGAACCAGCGGGCCGCCTGCCGCGCGTCGGCATCGACCCCGGTCCCCTCCAGGTAGAGGCGGGCGAGGTTGTACTGCGCGTTCGGGTCGCCGAAATAGGACGCCGCGTAGTTGAACATGTCGTAGGCCCGCGCCGGGTTCGGGCGCACGTAGGTGCCCTTGATCCCGTCGAGGAAGTAGGCCCCGAGCGCGTTGAAGGCGCTCGCGGTCACGCCCGAGATCTGCGCGTCCGGCGCGTCGTCGGTGCCGGCATCGGCGATGCGCGAGAAGTACTCGAAGGCCTTCAGGTCGT
Source organism: Methylobacterium sp. CCH5-D2 (assembly GCF_001556475.1). Taxonomy (NCBI): domain Bacteria; kingdom Pseudomonadati; phylum Pseudomonadota; class Alphaproteobacteria; order Hyphomicrobiales; family Methylobacteriaceae; genus Methylobacterium; species Methylobacterium sp. CCH5-D2. Next base: position 5,468 of record NZ_LSIX01000231.1, read on the forward strand.
CGTGCGGCACGCCGTCCCCGTCGGCGTACATGCGGCCGAGCTTCCACAGGGCGAGCGCGTGGCCCTGCCCCGCGGCGTATTCGAGCGCGCGCGCGGCGCCTTCCTTGTCGCCCGCGTTGTACTCGCGCACGCCCGCGCGGAGCGCATCCTTGGCCGAGCGGTAGGTCTTCTCGGGCACGGGGGTGCGGGCGGTGGCGTCGAGCGCGCGCGGGGCCGGGACCGAGGCGAGCGTCATCGCGGCCGCGAGCCCGGCGAAGCCGAGGAGGCGCAGGATCTCCGCGCGCGGGTTGGACAGGCCGGGCCGACACGGATCGGCCCCGGCCGGCCGCGCGGGCCAGCTGAGGTCGGACCTAGACGTCCGCATAGGTCTGCGTCTCCTTGGCGCCGCCCGGATGGGTCACGGCGCCGGTCACAGCCGGGCCGACGCCCTGCGCGTATTTCCAGAGATAGCCGGAGGTCGCGGTGTTGGCGCGCGGGGCCCAGGCCTTGCGGCGCTCGGCCAGCTCCGCGTCGGAGAGCGCCACGTCGAGGGTGCCCTGGATCGCGTCGAGCGTGATCAGGTCGCCGTCGCGGATCAGGCCGATCGGCCCGCCGACCGCGGCCTCGGGCCCGACATGGCCCACGCAGAAGCCGCGGGTGGCGCCCGAGAAGCGCCCGTCCGTGATCAGCGCGACCTTGTCGCCCATACCCTGGCCGTAGAGGGCAGCGGTGGTCGAGAGCATCTCGCGCATGCCGGGGCCGCCGCGCGGGCCCTCGTAGCGGATCACCAGGACCTCGCCCTCCTTGTAGGTCCGGCTCTGCACCGCCTGGAAGCAGGCCTCCTCGCCGTCGAAGACGCGGGCCGGGCCGGTGAAGACCTGATGCTCGGCCGGCATGCCCGCGACCTTCACGATCGCGCCCTCGGGGGCGAGGTTGCCCCGCAGGCCCACCACGCCGCCGGTCGGGGTGATCGGGGCGTTGGCCGGGCGGACCACGTCCTGGTCCGGGTTCCAGGCCACCTTCTCGAGGTTCTCCGCGATGGTGCGGCCGGTGACCGTCAGGCAGTCGCCGTGCAGGTAACCGTGGTCGAGGAGCGTCTTCATCAGGAGCGGGATGCCGCCGACCTCAAACATGTCCTTGGCGACGTAGCGCCCGCCGGGCTTGAGGTCGGCGATGTAGGGCGTGCGCCGGAAGATCTCGGCCACGTCGAACAGGGTGAATTCGATGCCGCACTCGTGGGCGATCGCCGGCAGGTGGAGCGCCGCGTTGGTCGAGCCGCCGGAGGCCGCGACGGTGGCGGCGGCGTTCTCCAGCGCCTTGCGGGTGACGATGTCGCGCGGGCGGATGTTCTTGGCGATGAGCTCCATCACCTTCTCGCCGGCCGCGGCGCAGAACTTGTCGCGGATCTCGTAAGGGGCGGGCGCGCCGGCCGAGTAGGGCAGCGCCAGCCCGATCGCCTCGGACACGGTCGCCATGGTGTTGGCCGTGAACTGCGCGCCGCAGGCGCCGGCCGAGGGGCAGGCGACCTGCTCCAATTCGTCCAGGTCCTCCAGGCTCATGTCGCCGACCGCGACCTTGCCGACCGCCTCGAACAGGTCCTGCACGGTGACCGGCCGGCCCCGGAAGGAGCCCGGCAGGATCGAGCCGCCGTAGATGAAGATCGACGGCACGTTGAGGCGCACCATCGCCATCATCATGCCGGGCAGCGACTTGTCGCAGCCGGCCAAGCCCACGAGCGCGTCGTAGGCGTGGCCGCGCATGGTCAGCTCGACCGAGTCCGCGATGACCTCGCGGGACGGCAGCGAGGCGCGCATGCCGGCATGCCCCATGGCGATGCCGTCGGTGACCGTGATGGTGCAGAACTCGCGCGGCGTGCCGTGGGCGGCGGCCACGCCCTTCTTCACGGCCTGGGCCTGGCGCATCAGCGAGATGTTGCAGGGGGCGGCCTCGTTCCAGCATGAGGCGACGCCGACGAGCGGCTGATGGATCTGCTCGCGGGTCAGGCCCATGGCGTAAAGATACGAGCGGTGCGGCGCGCGGTCAGGACCTTCCGTCACGTGCCGGCTCGGCAGCTTCGACTTGTCGTTCACGCGCGCGTCCATGACCCGGGCCCTGTCCGTACTCAGCGACGATTCTCGGATGTGGGGTGCGCGCGGCCGTTCCACATCGCCTTGCGGCGCTGTGCGAAGGGTCGAAACGCTGTCCGGAATCCCTCGTAACAGCGCGGTAAAGCGTTGCAGAATCTGCCGTTTACCGCTGATGCTGAGGTGGTCCCGGTTTATGGCGGGAACGCGGCGGTTCGGGGCAGCACTCAGGGCAAACCCGGGATGCTTTCGCGGTGTTGCGACCTCGCCACAGCCACGCTTGCGGGCGAATACCGATGAGGCGCCGGGCTAACCTTGGACGAGCGCCGCCGGAAGGTCCGGAGCTTCGAGAGCGCGGTCGCTCTCGTCCTTCAGGTGCACGCCGGTGAGGCCGCGGCTGAGCGCCTGACCGATGAGCCAGGCGAGCTTGAAGGCCGCCGCGTCCGGCGCGAGGCCGGCCGCGCGCACGTTCGAGATGCAGTTGCGCTCGGCGTCCGACCGGCCGGGACGGGGTCCGAAGGTCAGGTAGATCCCCAGGCTGTCGGGGGAGGACAGGCCCGGCCGCTCGCCGATCAGCACGGCGACGGCGCGCGCCCGCAGGGCCTCGCCGACGGCGTCGCCCAGCGCGACGCGGGCTTGCCCCGCGACGACGACCGGCGCGAGGCGCCAGCCGGCCTTCTCCGCGTGCGGCCGGAAGGCTTCGAGGACGGGCACGGCGTTCTCGTGGATCGCCCGGGCCGAGAGCCCGTCCGCAACCACGAGGGCGAGGTCGCAGGGCTCCCCGGCGGCCGCCGCCAGCGCGTCGCGGCTCTCCGGGGCGAGGCTGCGGCCGAGATCGGGCCGGCGCAGATAGGTGGCGCGGTCCTCGGCCCGCGAGGCGGCGGCGCGCACGGTCAGGCCGAGCGCCTCGATCCCGGCCCGGACCGCGTCGGCATCCATCGGGGTGTGGACGGCGTCCCGCGCCTGGGCGTGGGCGAGGCCGAAGCCGAGGACGCTGCGGGTGGTCTGGCCGCTGCCGGCCCGGCCGAGGCCGATCCGCGCGGGCGTCAGCCGGGCGAGCCGCGCCCAGATCTCGGCCTGATCGCTCACGCGGCGAGCCCCGGTGCGTCGGCGAGCAGGCGGTTCTCTGCCCCTGTCAGCAGGGTCCCGGCCCCGTCCGTGAGGCCGATCGCGTGGAGCCAGGCCTCGAACTCGGGCGCCCGCTTCAGGCCCAGCACCTCCCGCAGGTAGAGCGAGTCGTGGAAGGCGGTGGACTGGTAGTTCAGCATCACGTCGTCGGCGCCCGGCACGCCCATGATGTAGGTGCAGCCGGCAGCCCCCAGCAGCGTCAGGAGCGTGTCCATGTCGTCCTGGTCGGCCTCGGCGTGGTTGGTGTAGCAGACGTCGACGCCGAGCGGCACGCCCATCAGCTTGCCGCAGAAATGGTCCTCCAGCCCGGCCCGGATGATCTCCTTGCCATCGTAGAGGTATTCGGGCCCGATGAAGCCCACCACCGTGTTGACGAGGAGCGGCCGGAAGGGCCGCGCCACCGCGTAGGCGCGCGCCTCCAGGGTCTGCTGGTCGATGCCGTGATGCGCGTCGGCCGAGAGGCAGGAGCCCTGGCCAGTCTCGAAATACATGCCGTTGTCGCCGAGGCTGCCGCGCTTGAGGGACAGCATCGCCTCGTGCGCCTCCTTGAGGAGATCGAGCGTCACGCCGAAGCTCGCGTTGGCGGCCTCCGTGCCGGCGATCGACTGGAAGACCAGATCGACCGGCAGGCCCCGCTCCATCGCCTCCAGGGTGGTGGTGACGTGGGTGAGCACGCAAGCCTGCGTCGGGATGGCGTGGCGCTGGATCAGCGCGTCGAGGAGGTGCAGGAGGTCGCCGAGCGCCTGGACCGAATCGGAGGCCGGGTTGATGCCGATCACCGCGTCGCCGCAGCCGTAGGAGAGCCCGTCGAGGACCGCCGCGGTGATGCCGGCCGGGTCGTCGGTCGGGTGGTTCGGCTGCAGCCGCACCGCGAGCGTGCCGGGCAGGCCGATCGTGTTGCGGAACTTCGTCACCACCCTGCATTTGCGGGCGACCAGGATCAGGTCCTGGTTGCGCATGATCTTGGAGACGGCCGCGGCCATCTCGGGCGTGACCGCGGGGGCGATGCGGGCCAGCGTCTCCGGGGAGGCGGTGAGCAGGAACTCGCGGAAGTCGCCGACCGTGAGGTGGCCGATCTCCGCGAAGCCGGCCGCGTCGTGGGTGTCGAGGATCAGGCGGGTGACGGCGTCGGCCTCGTAGGGGATCAGCGGCCGGGCCAGGATCTCCTTGAGCGTCACCTCGGCGAGGCACCAGCGCGCGGCCCAACTCTCCTCCGCGGACTCCGCCGCGATGCCGGCGAGCCGGTCGCCCGAGCGCGGCGGCGTCGCCTTGGCCATCAGGGTGGCGAGGTCGGCGAAGGCCCAGGTTCGGGGGCCGACGACGTGGCGGTAGGCCATCGGGGGACCTCTCGGGCTCGTGACGTTGGCTGAACGTTGGCTGAGCGTATCAGACCGGGCGGGCTTGGCGATGCCCCTTGTCCTCGCGTTCCCAGCGCCTGCGCTCTCCCTCCCCCCAGACGGGAAGGGAGCATCCGCGGAGGATCACAGGACAACAGGATCCAGCTATGCCGCCCCGGCATGCGGCGCCGGCACCTCCGTCGAGATCGCGTCGACGGTGCGCGGCATCGGGCTGCCCGAACCGTCCGAGCGCTGGATGCGGATCTGCTGGTTGACCGGCTGCATGTTGCCGTAGGGCGTCGAGAAGGCGATCTCGGCGGCATCCCGGCCGACGCCGATGCGCACCAGCCCGTCGAGATCGGCCTGACGGGTGGCGTCGAACAGCCACCAGCGCCCGTCGAGATAGGCCTCGAACACGGCGTGGAAGTCGCTCGGCACGAGGCCGTGGGCGTAGCAGCTCACGAAGCGGGCCGGGATGCCGAGCGCCCGGCAGAAGGCGGTGCCGAGATGCGCGAAGTCGCGGCAGACGCCGGCCCGCTTCAAGAGGCTCTCGTCGGCGGTGGTCTCGCCGTCGCTGGCGCCCGGCTGGTAGGTGATGTGGTCGTGGATCCAGTTGCAGATCGCGTTGACGCGCTGGTGCCCCTTGGGGAGCGCGCCGAACTCGGCCAGCGCGAAGGGCGCGAGCCGGTCCGAGGAGACGAAGCGGCTCGGCAGCAGGAACGGCAGGATGTCCAGCGGCAGCGCCGAGACCGGCGTCTCGTTGATCGTCGCCGGGTCGGCCCGGTGCACGGTCAGATCGACCTCGGCATTGTACTCCAGCGTGAACTGACCCATCGGCACGTTGACGCCGAGGTAGCGGTTCTGGAGATCCGGCGTGATGTAGACCTCGCGTTTCAGGTCCGGCGTGAGAACGAGGCTCTCGCTCAGGATCTCGACGCTCTTCAGCTTCGCGACCTCGAGGTTGAAGATGAAGGTGGTGTCCGAGAGGATGTTGTAGGACAGGGTGCAGCCGAGGGTGTAGCGCATCGGGACGGGATCTTTCGGGGGGCGGCTCTCAGCCGGAGCAAAGTGCCCGCCCCCGCCCCGGTTCCGCCCACCGCTGCACGAAGAAGCGCCGCTGTCTCAGGCGTTTGCCCGCGGTTGCAGCACCACCGTCAGGGAGCGCACCCCCTGCGCCCCGTGGATCAGCACGCCCTCGATGTCGGCGGTG
>NZ_LSIX01000232.1:0-811 GCF_001556475.1 Methylobacterium sp. CCH5-D2
AAGGCGCCGCGCAGGCGGGGGAGCGCCGCGGCCACCGCCTCGACGGGTCCCTGCCCCCGGTCCATGTTGCGGCTCACCAGCTGCGCCACGACCTCGGTGTCGGTCTCGGTCTCGAAGCGGACGCCGTCGGCCTCGAGCTCCTGCTTCAGCTCGCGAAAGTTCTCGATGATGCCGTTGTGGACGACGGCGAGCCGCGCGGTGGCGTGCGGGTGGGCGTTGGTCTCGTTCGGGCGCCCGTGCGTGGCCCAGCGGGTGTGGCCGATGCCGGTGGCGCCGGGCAGCGGGCGCTCGACCAGCCGGGCCTGCAGGTTGACGAGCTTGCCCTCCGCGCGCCGCCGGTCGAGCCGCCCGTCCGCGACGGTGGCGAGGCCGGCCGAGTCGTAGCCGCGGTACTCGAGCCGCCGCAGCGCCTCGACCATCTGGTCGGCGACCGCGTCGCGCCCGACGATACCCACGATGCCGCACATGCTGCGCGCCCTCAAAACACGTTGCCGCCGCGCGCGGGGCGCGGCCTGATCCGGATCGGGACTGCCGGACCTGAAGGCCCGGTATCCGCTGCACGGCCGTGCTTGTACCGGATCGGGACCGCCGGGGGCCAGCCCTGCCCGCGTCGCGGCTGCGATGCGCTCACTCCCCCTCTGCGGGTAGGGCGCTCGCCTATGCCAAGCGCCCCCCGAGACGAATAGAGCGTGGGTCCCCTCTCCTGTAGGGAGAGGGACAGGGTGAGGGGTATGAGGCTGCCGGAGAATGCACAGTGCTGAACGCGCGTCGATGGCGTGCTCAGTCCTGTGAGGTCATACCCCTCACCCCA
>NZ_LSIX01000233.1:0-3466 GCF_001556475.1 Methylobacterium sp. CCH5-D2
ATCACGAGGCGGCCGACGGCCTCCTGAGCTTCGTGGCGGCGCGCTTCCTCCAGGGCCTCGGCGGGGCCATGATGGTGCCGGTCGGCCGCCTCGTGATCCTGCGCAGCGTGCCGAAATCGGAACTCGTCACGGCGCTCGCCTACCTCACCATCCCGGCACTGATCGGCCCGATCCTCGGCCCGCCGCTCGGCGGCCTGATCACCACCTGGCTCGACTGGCGCTGGATCTTCCTGATCAACATCCCGATCGGGATCGCCGGGATCGTGCTGGCGAGCGTCTACTTCGAGGATCTGCGCGAGGCCGAGCGGCCGCCGCTCGACGTCGCGGGCTTCCTGCTGCTCGGGCCGGGCCTGGCCGGGCTGATGCTCGGCCTCGCCTCGCTCGGGCGCCACCTGCTGCCGGCTTGGCTCACCTGGGGCTGCCTCGGCGGGGGCGCGGCGCTGCTCGGCCTCTACATCCGCCATTCCGCCCGCGTGCCGCACCCGGTGCTGCGGCTCGGCCTGCTCGGCTACCCGACCTTCCGGGCCGCGGTGACGGGCGGCTCGCTGTTCCGCATCGGCACGGGGGCGATCCCCTTCCTGCTGCCGCTGATGCTGCAGATCGGCTTCGGCCTCGACGCGCTGCAATCGGGCCTGATCACCTTCGCGGCGGCAGCGGGCGCGATGCTGGTGAAGACGGTCGGCCCCCGCATCCTGCGCACCTTCGGCTTCCGCGCCGTGATGGTGACGAACGCGGTGCTGGCGGCCGCCTTCCTGGCGGTGAACGGGCTGTTCACGGCCCAGACCCCGCACCTGCTGATCATCGGCCTGCTGTTCCTCGGCGGCTGCCTGCGCTCGCTGCAATTCACCTGCATCAACGCGATCGCCTACGCGGACCTGGAGCAGCGGGAGATGAGCGCGGGCACTAGCCTCGCCAGCGTCGCGCAGCAGCTCTCGCTGAGCCTCGGCGTGACGCTCGGCGCCCTGGCACTCGAGGGCGCCGCCGCGTGGCACGGGCGCGCGGAGATCCGGGCGGAGGATTTCGGCCCGGCCTTCCTGGCGGTAGCGCTGATCTCCGGCGCCTCCGTGTTCCCGTTCCGGCGGCTCAGCCCGGATGCCGGCGCGGAGATCTCGGGGCGGCGCGCGGTCGAGGCGGCCCCGGCCGGGGCGCCGGGGCGAAACTAGGCCGCGGCGCGGGCGGGTCGGCCGCCGCGCTTCGGTCCGTTGCTGTTGGCGGGCTTGCGGGCCGGCGCCTTCTTGGGCGCGGAGCGGGCGCCCGCGCGCCAGCCCTGCCAGCTCCAGGCGCCGGGGCCCTGCAGGGCGTAGAGGAGGAAGCCGCCGGCGAGGCCGAGATCGGCCAGCAGCAGCGTGCGTTCGGCGATCGCCGCCGCGCCGCCGAACTGCCAGAACGGGTGCAGCACCACTGCCATGCCGGCGGCGAACAGCGCCAGCGCGAGCCCGGTCAGCCGCGGCAGCACGCCGAGGATCAGCGCGAGCGGTCCGAAGACCTGCACGACGACCATCGCGGTCGCGACCGCGTTCGGGGCCGGTACGCCGGCGCCCGCCAGCGTCAGCGCGAAGCCCGAGACGTTGAGCGCCCGGGCGATGCCCGTCGGCAGGAGGGCGGAGGCCAGCAGCAGGCGCGCGGCGAGGCTGAGGGCGTCGGGGGCTCTGGCGATCACGGACGGGCTCCTTCGGGCGGGCCGGAGGAGCCTTGGGGCGGGTGCGTGTAGGCCGGGTTAAGGACGCGGCGCCATCAACCGGAGACGCCGCCGCGGAACAGCCGTCCGTGCTCGGTCCAGGCCACGACGAGGAGCGCGAGGCCGCCGAGCGTCGCGTAGCCGATGCCGATCGGCAGCACGGTTCCGTCGAAGGCCTGCCCGATCAGGTAGCCGCACAGCGCCCCGAGGATCGTGGTGTAGAAGCCCAGGAAGGACGAGGCGGTGCCGGCGATGGCGCCCAGCGGCTCCAGCGCCAGCGCGTTGAAGTTCGGCATGGCGAAGCTGATCAGGAACTGGTTCAGCGCCAGCACCCCGAGGAACAGGGCGAGCGGCGGGTGCCCGTGCCAGGCGAGGCCGACGCCGACCTGGGCGAGCCCCACCATCACGAAGGCCGCGAGGCCCGCATGCGAGAGCGGGCGCATGCCGAGCCACCGCACCACCCGCGCGTTGACGAGCGTCGCCGCCCCCATGGCGCCCGCGACCGCGCCGAAGGCCAGCGGGAAGAGCGCGCCGAGATGGTAGAGGCCGGTATCGAAGATCTGCTGGGACGAGCCGACATAGCCCATGATGCAGCCGGTGAGCAGGCCGAGCGCCGTGGCGTAGCCGACCGCGACCCGGCAGCGCAGGGTCGTCCGCACGGCCTGGATCGTGGCGCGGAGCGAGAGCGGGCGGCGGTATTCCGGGTGCAGGGTCTCGGGCATGCGCCAGGTGAACCAGAGGGTGCAGATCGCGGCCAGCACCAGCATCGAGACGAAGACCCAGACCCAGGAGCCCAGCGCCAGCATCGCGCCGCCGACGGCGGGCGCGATCATCGGCACGATCAGGAACACCATCATGATCAGCGACATGACGCTCGCCATCTCGCGGCCGGCGAAGCGGTCGCGCACGATCGCGGTCGAGAGCACGCGCCCGCTCGCCGCGCCGACGCCCTGGATGATGCGGGCGGCGAGCAGCCAGCCGAAGGAGGGCGCCACCATCGCCAGCGCCGTGCCGGCCGCGTAGATCGCCAGCCCCCCGAGGAGGACCGGCCGGCGGCCGAGCGCGTCCGAGACCGGCCCGTAGACGATCTGCGCCAGCCCGAAGCCGATCATGTAGACGTAGACGAGGAGCTGGAGATGGTTGGCGTCGGCGACCCCGAACCGCGCCTGGATCGCCGGAAAGGCCGGGAGCAGGTTGTCGATCGAGATCGCGGTCACGGCCATCATCAGGGCGACGATGGCCACGAACTCGGCGAAGCCCGGGCCGGCCCACGCCGCGGGGACGGCGACGGGGGCGCTGGCACGCGCCCCCTCGGGCGGGTTCGGCCGGATCGGTGCGGTCACGGATGCCTCGGAGCGGAGCTGCGGGAGAGCCCCCTCCCGGGCTCCCCGTCCCCCGACAACGCGGCGGCGATGTGACGGTGCGCATGTCCGCGTCGCGACCGTGGCCTGCGGAAGCCGCGGCGCCGGAACGGAGAAGGCTCAGCTTCGTTGGGCGCGCGAGCCCCTTCCACTGGAGAGACCGATGTCCAGCCTCGTCCGCATCCTCCTCGCGATCTTCCTGCCGCCCGTCGCGGTGCTGCTGACCACCGGCTTCGGCCTGCAGTTCCTGCTCAACATCCTTCTGTGGATCCTGGGCTGGCTGCCGGGCACCGTCCACGCCCTCTGGCTGATGAACCGCGAGCGCCCGCTGCTCTGAGCGGAGCGGCCGCGCGCTCTCGCTCCCCACTCTGCGGGCAGGGCGATCGCATATGGCGTGGGTCGTCTCCGAGATCGCCACTGGAACCGC
>NZ_LSIX01000234.1:0-7688 GCF_001556475.1 Methylobacterium sp. CCH5-D2
GGCCCATGCTGCCGCGCCCCGCCAAGAGTCCTGCCAAGAGCCACGCCAAGACCGCCGTGATGGTCGTCCACGACCTCGTGGCGACCGCGCTGGCCGTGCTGCTCACCTTCTGGTTCCGCTTCACCGGCGCGCAATTGGACGAGCGCCTGCACGCGCTGCCGCTGCTGCTGCCGCCCTTCCTCCTGCTCGCGGGCCTCGTCTACGCGCGGCTGCGGCTCTACCGGACCAAGTGGCGCTTCGCCTCGCTGCCGGACTTGGCCGCGATCGTGCGGGCGGCGAGCGTGCTGGCGCTGGCGCTCCTCGTCACCGACTACGTGCTGGTCTCGGCCGACCTCTACGGGTTCTACTTCTTCGGCAAGATCGCCATCGTCCTCTACTGGGTGCTGCAGATCTTCCTGCTCGGCGGGGCGCGGCTCGCCTTCCGCTACCTGAAATACACCCGCTCGCGGCAGTCGAGCGCGCGGGCCGCCACGGTGCCGACGCTGCTGCTCGGGCGCGGCTCCGACATCGACGTTCTGCTGCGCGCCATCGAGTCCGGCTCGGTGAGGAAGCTCGCGCCCAAGGGCATCCTGTCGCCCCGCGCCGACGAGACCGGGCAGATGATGCGCGGCGTGCCCGTGCTCGGCGGCTTCGACGACCTGGAGCGCGTGATCGCGCGGCTGGCCGAGCGCGGCCAGCCGGTGCGCCGGCTCGTCGCCACGCCGAGCGCGCTGGAGGCCGAGCCCGACGCGCTGGTGGCCCAGGCCCGCCGCCTCGGCCTGCCGCTGGTGCGGGTGGCGAGCCTCGGCGAGGGCGCGCGCGAGGCCGAACTCGCGCCGCTCGAGATCGAGGACCTGCTGCTGCGCCCGACGGTGGCGATCGACCGGCCGCGGCTGGAGCGCTTCCTCGCGGGGCGGCGCGTGATCGTGACGGGCGGGGGCGGCTCGATCGGCTCCGAGATCTGCCTCAGGGCGCTGGCCTTCGGCGCCGCCGAGGTGCTGGTCTTGGAGAATTCCGAGCCGGCGCTGCACGGCATCCTGAGCCACCCGCTGGTGCTCGCCGCCGGGGGCCGGGCTCGCGGCATCATCGCCGACATCCGCGACGCCGCGCGGGTCCGGGCGATCTTCGAGGGTTTCGCGCCGGACTACGTCTTCCACGCCGCCGCGCTCAAGCAGGTGCCTTACCTGGAGCAGGACTGGAGCGAGGGCATCAAGACCAACGTGTTCGGCTCGATCAACGTGGCCGACGCGACCGTCGCGGCGGGCGCCCGCGCGCTCGTGATGATCTCGACCGACAAGGCGATCGAGCCGGTCTCGCAGCTCGGCGTCACCAAACGCTTCGCCGAGATGGTGGCCCAGGCCCGCGACGCTGAGCAGGCGGCGCTCCCCGGTCACCCGACCCGGCTCGTCGCCGTGCGCTTCGGCAACGTGCTGGGCTCGGTCGGCTCGGTGGTGCCGGTGTTCAAGGCGCAGATCGCCCGCGGCGGGCCCGTCACCGTCACGCACCCTGAGATGGTGCGCTACTTCATGACCGTGCGGGAGGCCGCCGACCTCGTCCTCACCGCGGCCTCCCACGCCGACGGCGAGGCCCGGGCGCCGGGCGAGGATGCCGACGACCGGCACGCGGCGGTCTACGTGCTGAAGATGGGCCAGCCCGTGCGCATCCGGGATCTCGCCGAGCGGATGATCCGGCTCGCGGGCTTCGAGCCGGGCGAGGAGATCGAGATCGCCTATTCCGGCGCGCGGCCGGGCGAGCGCCTCAACGAGATCCTGTTCGCCCGCGAGGAGCCTCGGGTCAGCCTCGACGGGATCGACGGGGTGATGGCGGCACGCCCCGTCTTCGCCGACCGCGCCCGGCTCGACGCCTGGGTGGCGCGCCTCGCCGCCGCGGTCGAGGCCGGCGACCGGGCGGCGGCCGACGCGGTCTTCGAGGCCGCGATCCCGCATTTCCGCGAGCGCGGCGTGGGGCGGGCGGGCGCGGCGGCCGGGATCGTCGCGGGCGAGGCCGCGCCGCTGCCGGCCGTCCCGTAGGGCGCGTGCGGCCGCTCACCGCGGCGCCTCCGCCGGCCCACGATGATCCGGCGCGTCACGGGGGGCGAGGACGATGGACGGGCTCACGGATCCGGATCCCGAGGTGCGGCGCGTGGCCCGCGCCCTGCACCGCTTGGAGGCGCTCGCCGCCCGCCGCCGCCTGCGGGTGCGGGTGATGCGGGGGCTGCGCGGCATCCTCGGCGGCGGCGCGACGCTCGGCCTGCTGATCAAGGCGAAGGTCGCGGGCTCGCTCGGCCTGAAGGTCGCGCTGGCGGCCCTGGTGGGCTTGGGGCTCGCGTGGCCGGCGCTCGTGCTGCTCGTCCTCGGCCTCGTCGGCGTCCTGCTCGCGATCCTCAGCCTGTTCGACGGCGGCGGCTCCACGCCTCTCGATTGCGACTGCCCCTGCGACTGCAAGCGCAAGGAGGAACGGGCGCTGCGCCTGAAGCGGATGATCGCCCGGCGCCGGGACTGGCTCCAGGCCCGGCTGGGCCCCGCCCCCGGCCGGGAGGCGCCCGCGCGCTACGCGCCGCGGGTGTGAGGGCGTTTCCGGATGATAGTTCCGCATTCCCGCGCATCCCCCTCTCCCCGCCATGCGGGGAGAGGGGGATGCGCGGCGCCCGCTTCGATCGAACGGCGACGGGGATGAGGGGCTTCACGGTCCCGCGCCCGCTTGCGGCGACCCGTCCCGATGCGCCACCGTTCGGTAGAGCCCCTTCACGCGGGCGGTGGGAGGTGACGTGTGACGACGATCAGCCGGCCGGGTCGCCTGCGCCGGGCCATCGCGGGCACCGTACCGCTCGCCCTCCTGGGCCTCGCGAGCGCGGCCGAGGCGGAGGAATCCTGCCGGGCGAGCCTCGGCCCGAGCCGGGCCGCGACCCTGGTCGCCCGCTGCGTCGCCGTCTCGCCCACCCCCCTGCCGCTCTGCCACGCCGGCAACCCCTGCGCGCTGATCGAGGCCGAGATCGCCCGCGGCTGCGACGACCTCGACGAGGACGCGCCCGACTTCTGCCTGGCGTACCGGAACCGCTGAGCGGTCAGCCCCCGTCCCGGGCGAGCCGCGCCAGGCCCTCGGGCGTCGTCGCGGCCGGGCGCCAGCCGAGCGCCGCGAGCCCGTCGGCGCGCGCCACCAGCCCGCCGCCGAGCCGCGCATAGGCCTCCTGCCGGCCGGCGAGGCGGCAGGCGAGGCCGAGGAGCGCCGCCGGCACCGGCACGAGGCCGGGCGCGCGGCCGAGGCCGGCGCGCAGGGCCGCCACCATCTCGGGCAGTGTCTGCGGGTCGGGATCGGCCGCGACGAGCGCCCGGTTCAGGGGCGCTGGCGCCCGCAGCACCGCATCGACCGCCGCCGCGAGGCTCTCCGCCGAGATCAGCGAGCGCCGCGCCGCGAGCGCGCCGAGCGGCAGCGGGTAGGGCGTGCGGGCGAGCCGCAGGAGCGCCGCCATGTTGCCCTTCACGCCTGCCCCGTAGACGAGGACGGGCCTGAGCGCCGCCCAGTCGAGCCCGGTCTCGGCCAGCGCCCGCTCGGCCTCGAGCTTCGAGCGGCCGTAGGCATCCGTGGGGGCGGGCTCGTCGGAATCGGTGAGCACACCCGGCGCGCTCGCCCCGCACTGCGCCCGGATCGAGGAGAGGAAGACGAAGCGGCGCACCTTGGCGCGGGCGGCGGCCTCCGCAAGGCGGCGCGTCGCCTCGGTGTTGAGGGTGCGGTAATCGTCCTCCGGCGCGCCCGACATGGCGTGGGCGAGCCCGGCCGAGTGCACCACCGCGTCCACGTCCGAGAGGGCGGCGGCCATGTTCATCGGCCGCGTCAGGTCGCCGACGACGGCGCTCGCGGCCCCTTCAGGTACCTCCACGGGGCGGCGCAGCAGCACCCGCACCCGGTAGCCCCGGGCGGTCAGGCTATGCAGGAGGTGCCGGCCGATGAAGCCCGTCGCCCCGGTGAGCGCCACATGACGGATCTCGTGACTCACGGTCGGTCCTGGCTCCGGGCGCGGGCGAAACGGGCGAGCAGCCCCGCGACGAGGATCGCGCCGAGGGCGAGTGCGGCCACGGTGACGGGCCAGTTCGGCCAAAGCAAGGTCGCGGCCGCGAGCCCCGCCAGCGCGAGGTTGAGCGCGAACACGCGCCCCACCACGCCGGGCACCGAGAGCCCGTTCACGGTCGCCCGCTGGTAGAAGTGGCTCCGGTGCGCCTCCCAGACCCGCTCGCCGGCCCGTATCCGCCGCAGCAGCGTCAGGGTGGCGTCGGCGATGTAGTAGAGCGGCAGCAGGATCGCGGCGGCCAAGCCCCCGTCGAGGGCGAGCCGATAGAGCAGCCACGCCACGATCAGCCCGATCGGCAGGGAGCCGACATCGCCGAGGAAGAGCCGCGCCACCGGCCGGTTGAACGGCGCGAAGCCGAGCATCGCCCCGAAGAGGCCGGCCGCCACCAGGGTCGGCAGCACCGGCAGATGGCCGAGCGCCCCCAGCGCGAGGAGCGCGCCCGTCACCGGAACGATCTCGGCCACCGTCATCCAGTCGAGCCCGTCCATGAAGTTGACGAGGTTCACGAACCAGAGGCCGGCCAGCACCGCCAGCGCCCGCTCGACGGGCAGCGGCAGCCACGGGAGGAGGTGCCCGCGCAGGGTGGCGACCAGCGCGGTCACCACCGCGGCCTGCACCGCGAGCCGCAAGGCGGCCGGCAGCGGCCGGATGTCGTCCACTGCGCCGAGCACGGCCAGGACCGTGGCGCCGCCGGCCAGCGCCAGCCACTCGCCGACATCGCCCACATCCGAGGTGCGCAGAACGCCGGCCGCGAACAGGGCCGCCGTCACCACCGCGATGCCGCCCCCCTGCGGCGTCGGCTCGGCGTGGCTGGAGCGGGCGTTCGGGCGGGCCAGCGCGTAGCGCACCAGGAGCGGGCGCAGGCGCACGATCAGGCCGGCGGAGAGCGCGGCGGCGAGCGCCACGGCGACGAGGGGGCTGAGCATGGCCTGGCCGATAGCGCGGAAACGCCGCGTCGGCGAGCCGGAACGACAATGACGCTTGCAAGCTGATTGTGCACAATTAAAGTGTTTCCAGGGGAGCCGCTCCCCGCCGCCCATCCGCGGCACAACGACATCTGGGAGACGCTCATGACTTGGCTCCGCACGCTCGCCGGTCTCGCCGCCGCGACCGCATGCCTGCAGACCGCCGCCCGCGCCGAGGAGACCGATCCCGGCGCGATCGTGGCCGCCCAGTTCGCGGCCGGCGGCAACCAGGCGGGCGTGCGCGCCAGCGGGGCGAAGGGCGTCTGCCTGAAGGGCGAATTCGCCCCCGCCCCCGGCGCCGCCGCCCTGTCCAAGGCGCCGCACTTCACCAAGACCGTGCCGGTCACCGCCCGCTTCTCGATGGGCGGCAGCAACCCGAAGGTCTCCGACAAGGCCAAGCCCGTCACCCGGGGCTTCGCGATGCGGATGGAGGATCCGGCCGGCGACATGGTGTTCGTGGTGATCTCGGCGCCGGTCTTTTCCACGAAGACCCCGGCCCAGCTCCTCGAATTCCTGCAGGTCCGCGCCCCCGGCCCGGACGGCAAGCCGGATGCCGAGAAGATCAAGGCCTTCTCGGCCCAGAACCCCGAGACCACCCGTCAGGCGGCCTGGCTCAACGCGCGGCCGGTGCCGGCGAGCTACGCGGGCGTCGATTACTGGGCGGTGCACGCCTACACGCTGACGAACGCGAAGAACGAGGCGAAGGTCGCCCGGCTGAAATTCGTCTCCGCCGACAAGGCCGGCCTCACGGACGACGAGGTGAAGGCCAAGCCCGACAGCTTCTACGTGGACGAGCTGAAGGAGCGCCTCGCCAAGAGCCCGGCCCGTTTCGACCTGGTGGCGATCCTGGCCGAGCCCGGCGACCCGACCGCGGACCCGACCGCCTCCTGGCCCGAGGAGAGCCGCAAGACGGAGACACTGGGCACGCTCAGCATCACAGCGATCGCGCCGGATGCCACCTGCGATGCCCGCACCTTCGATCCGGTGGCGGAACTGCCCGAGGGCGTCGCCGGCCCGACCGACGACCCGATGTTCGCGATCCGCTCGCCGGCCTATGCGGTCTCGGTCTCGCGCCGGGCGAACTGAGGATCCGCAATGCCCGTCGGCCTGTCCAGGCCGGCGGGTATCCTTCGTCTCAGGCCGCGTCCAGGTCGCAGGCGGCCCGGCGGAGCGCGTCGTTCATCCGCGTCTGCCAGCCGGGGCCCGTCGCCTTGAAGGCCTCCACGATCTCGGCATCGAGCCGGATCGTGACCGGCACCTTGCGCGACTCGGATCTTGGGCGCCCACCGCGCCGGAAGGCAGCCGCCATCGCGGGCGGCATCCCATCGGTGCCCCGGCGGGCTTGGCCGAGTTCGGCATCGGTCAAAGCGGGATTGTCCGACACCGCGTCCCAATCCGCCTGCGTGTAGGCAGCGTTCGGCACGTAGCCGGGGGCGTGCTCAGGCTTCGGCATAGAAGGCCCTCTCCTTCGCGTTGGCGGGCCGGACGCTGACGGTATCGATCGCCTCCGACCCGAGCGGTGAGACGATGGCGACAACGACTACCCGGCCTTGCCAGGATCCGATCAGCTTGTACCGGATCCGTCCGGTGCGGCTCGGCTTCGTCGGAATGTTGAGGAAGCGGTCGAAGCTGAAAGAGCCCTCAAACTCAGCCTAGTCGATGCCGTGCTTCGCGATATTCGCTTGCCGCTTCGGCTCGTCGTACGTGAACCGCATGCGCACGTACAAAAACCCTGGGTGTCAAGGTTTTTGTACGTACGAGAAGGGGGTGCCGCGCCGCTCTCAGTACACCTGCCCCCCCGCCGCCTGCGCCCCCTCGCCCTTCTGCCGCCCGTCCAGCGCCCGCTCCACCACCTTGGCCAGCCCCACCATGATCTGGTCGATGGCGTAGTCTTTCGGGGTGTAGACGGCGCGCACGCCCATGTTCTTCAGGACCAGCTCGTCGTCCGGCGAGATGATGCCGCCGACGACCACCGGCACGTGGTCGAGGCCGGCCTCCCGCATCTTGGCCCGCACGTCCCGCACCAGCGGCACATGGCTCCCCGACAGGATCGACAGGCCGACCACGTGGGCGCCCGTCTCCTTCGCCTTGGCGACGATCTCGGCGGGCGTCTGGCGGATGCCGTCGTAGGTCACGTCGAAGCCGACGTCCCGGGCGCGGAGCGCCACCTGCTCGGCGCCGTTCGAGTGGCCGTCGAGGCCCGGCTTGCCGACGACGAGCCGCGGCGTCTCGCCGAGGCGCTCGCCGAGATCGGCGATCAGGAGCTTGGCCTCCTCGGCCGCGCCCGACGAGACCGTCTCCAGGGTCACGCCGGTCGGCGCCCGGTACTCGCCGAAGACCGCGCGCAGGCAGGCCCCCCACTCGCCCGTGGTCACGCCGGCCTTCGCGGCCTGGATCGAGGGCGGCATGATGTTGGCGCCGGAGCGTGCCGCCTGCTCCAGGTCTTCCAGGGCCCGACCGACGGCGCGCGCGTCGCGCTCGGAGCGCCAGGCGCGGATGCGGGTCTCGGCCTCCATCTCGACGGTCTCGGAGACCGTGAAGATCGCCCCCTCCCCCGCCGTCAGCGGCGAGGGCTCGCCCTGCTGCCACTTGTTGACGCCGACGACGATCTGCTCGCCGCGCTCGATCGCCGCGATGCGGCGGGCGTTCGACTCGACCAGCGCCCGCTTCAGCTCGCC
>NZ_LSIX01000235.1:0-4470 GCF_001556475.1 Methylobacterium sp. CCH5-D2
GGCAGCGGCTCGGGGCTCGGCGGCGTGGCGAGGTCGGCGCCGAGATCGAACAGGTCGTTCTGGATGGCGGCGAGCATCGCGTCGAGGCGCGGCTCGGCGTGGAGCCGCGCGAGCCCGATGCAGGCGTTGGTCTCGTCGACCGTCCCGTAGGTCTCGACGCGCAGGTCCGCCTTGGAGCGGCGCTGCCCGTCCGCCAGCGCCGTCGTGCCCTTGTCTCCCGTGCGCGTGTAGATCCGGTTCAGCTTGACCACGGGCGCACCTCGGGCTGGGTTTCGGCGACGATCAGAACGTGTAGCCGATCTTGCCGCCGTAATTCGTCAGGCCGCGGTTGTTGTCGCACAGGCCCGCGTTCGACATGTGCTCGACCGTGGCCATGATGCTCAGCCGCTCGGTGATGCGGAAGCCGAGCGCGGCCGCCTCGCGGAAGAGCGGGTTGCAACCCAGCGTGTTGAAGCCGTAGGGCGTGCCCGCCTTCGGGCCGATGTAGCCGTTGTGGGCGGCGCCGCCGAAGAAGCCTTCGAGGAAGAGCCGGCGGTTGAGGAGTTCGGGGAAGAGGTCGACCGTCCAGGTCGCGCCCAGATAGGCGTAGCTGGTGCGCCCGCCCGTGTTGTAGCTGCCGCCGACGGTCGGGCGCGGCACGAAGGCCTGCCAGAACGGGTCGAGGCTCAGCACCGGCTTGGCGAACAGGATCTCGCCGTTGACGTTCGCGGTCGAGAAGCCGCGGGCCTTGCCCTCCGCGCTGCCCGGATCCTGCACGGCGCCGCCGATGCGGATCTCGGAGACGATGCTCAGCGGCTGGACCGGCGCCGCGTAGACCGGCGCGGGCGCCCGCGGCGCACCGAGATCCGCCGCCGTGACGGGGACGGACGCGAGGGCGAGGCCGCCGGCGAGACAGGTGCGGAACGTGCGCAGCATGTGGGACAGGTCCAATTGTTCGGACCCTGCGTACCACGACCCTGCCGCCGCCCGCCGCGCGGCAATCCATTAAACAACCGCCGCGTGCGTGAAAGTCCGGCGGTGCGGCGCGCCGGTCACACCCGCGCCGGGCATCGCGGCCGGGACGGGCGGGGGCTCAGGCGGCCCGCCACCAGACCACGCCCATGATGACCACGATGGCGACGAACTGCAGGAGCACCCGCAGGCGCATCAACTTCTGCGAGAGGTTGGCGCTCCCGCCACGGAGCATGTTGACGAGGCCGAGCAGCAGCACGACGGCGACGGCGCCGCAGGCGATCAGGACCAGGGTGTTGGCGGACATGGGCGAGGATCCGGTTCGTGCGGCGCGAGCGTCCCACATAGACGCTCGCGGCGGTCCCGTCAGTTGCGGCGCAGCAGCCGCTCGAAATAGTCCAGCTCCTCGCGCGGGCGGCTCGGGTCGCCGAGCTTGCGCCGCAGCTCCTCCATGATCCGGCGCGCCCGCTGGACCGCGGATTCGTCGGCGCCCGGAACGCGCACGCGCCCGTCCGACATGTCGCGCCCCTTGGTGGGCCGGCCGAGCGGGTCGTCCTCGCGGGAACCCGCCTGCCCCTGCTGGCCGGGCTGCTGCCCCTCGGGCTGCTCGCCCTGGCCCTCGCCCTCGGCCATCTCCTGCATCTGCTGCTGCATGCCCTCGGCGCCGCGCTTGAGCCCGTCGAGGGCGCGCCCCTGCGCGTCCACGGCGTCGCCCTCGCGGCCCTGGCGGAGCGCGTTCTCGGCCTCGCGCATGGCGTCCTCGGCGTCGGCGAGGCCGTCCTCGCCCTTCATGCCGTTCTCCTTCATGCGGCGCTGCACGTCCTCCAGGCGCTGGCGAAGCGCCTGCTGCCGGTCGCCCGCGCTGCCGCCCTGCTGACCTTTTGGCTGACTGCCCGGCTGACCTTGCCCGCGCTCGCCCTGTTCGCCTCCCTGCTGGCCCCCTTGCTGGCCGGGGCTGCGCTGACCCTGTTGCTGACCCTGTTGTTGCCCTTGCTGGCCGCGATTCTGCGGGCGCTGGCCCTGCTGCCGGTCCTGGCCGTCGCGGAACGTCTCGTCGCGCAGTTGCTGCTGGTCGCGCGACATCTGGTCGAGCTCCTGCATCTGCTTGCGCATCTCGCGGCCGGCCTGGTCGGACTTGCCGCCCTGCTCGGCCGTCTGGAGGTTCTCCAGGATGTTGCGCAGCTGCTCCATCAGGCGCTGGGCCTCGGCGGTGTCGCCGCGCTTCATCGCCTCGGCCATGTCCTTGAGCATCTTGTCGAGCTCGTCGGGCGTGACGGTCTTCTGCTGGCCGTTGCGCTCGCCCTGCTGCTGCTGGCGCGGCTCGCGATTCTGGCGCTGGGCCATCTCCTTGAGGAACTTGTCGAGCGCCTGCTTCAGATCCTGGGTCAGGCGCTGGATCTCGTCGTCGGGGGCGTTGCGCTCCACCGCCTCCTTGAGGCGGTCCTGGGCTTGGCGGAGCTGCTTCTCGGCATCCGAGAGGTCGCCGTCCTCGATCTTGAGCGCCATCTCCCAGAGCAGGTCCGCCACCTCGGTGAGACCGGCATCGTCCCGGGCGGCGCGCAGGCGGCCCGCCGCGGTCTTCAGCCCCAGGAAGATCGCGGGCCGGACCGTGAAGGTGTCGGGGGCGATCAGCAGCGCGTCCAGCGCCGTCTGCACCCGCGGGCGTGCGTCGTCCGGACCGGTGACGAGGCGGCGGCGCTCCTCCGCGAGGGACCGGGCCAGCGGATCGCGGAAGGGCCGGGCCGGCAGCACCATCTCGACGGGGGCGGAGCGCGCCTCCTGGCCGGCCTCGTCCTTGACCACGAGGCTGAAGCGCACCCGGGCGCCGGACCAGGGGTTGTCGGTGAGATCGACCAGCGTCTTGGCCTCGCTCTCCCCGCTCGCGTCGGGCGGCAGGGCCAGGGCGATCCGCGGCGGCGGCACCAGGGCGCGGCCGGGTTTCAGCGGCTCGACGATCCCGTCGGCGGAGGCGAGGCCGTAATCGTCGCGCGCCCGGTAGGCGAGGTTGAAGGTGCCGCGCCCGTTCACCTCCGGGCTGCCGAGGTCGCGGATCTCCGGCGGGTTGTCGGGGATCGTCTCGACCACCAGGCGGCGCTCGCCCGCGGGCGTGGCGAGCCTGAGCGTGGCCCTCGGGCCGACGAGCTGGAAGCGGTCCTCGCGCAGGTCCGGCCGCGCCTCCTTGCCGGGCACGGGCTTCAGGCCGGCATCGGGCGTGAGGACGGTCTCGGCGGCGGCGCGGTTCTCGCCCGCGATCCGCACCACGAGCTGGGAGTTGACCGGCGCGCGCAGGTGCTGCTCGGCCTCCGCCAGCGTGACGAGGAGCGGCGGCGTGCGGGTGTAGAGCGGCGGGTCGATCCAGCCGTCGATGCGATAGTTCGGGGCGGCGGCCGGCGGGCGGCGCCAGTCGAAGGCGGAGCCCAGCCGCTCGCGCCATTCGGGGCCGGCCACGAACAGGCACGCCACCGCCGCGACGGCGAGCGCGGCGCGCAGCGCGTAGGGATCGTGCCGCGGCATCATCGGCCGGGGCCGCCCGACGCGCAGCCGGGCGACCGCCTCGGCCGCACGGCGCTGGTGCAGCGCCCAGAGGGCGCGGGCGGCGGGGTCGGCGACGCCCACCGCGAGCCGATCCTCGGCCGCCGAGGCCGGGCCGTGGCGCAGCGCCGGGTCCCGCAGGGCCGCCTCGCGGTCGAGCCGGGCCAGGGCCTCGGCCCGCCCGAGGCGGGGGAGGCGCAGCAGCGGGAACAGCGCCCCCAGCAGGGCGAGCGCGAAGAGCGCGACGCCCACCATCCGGCCTACGGGGCCGAGATCGAGCCAGAGGCCGAGCCAGGACGCGGCCGCGAAGGCCAGCAGGACGCCGATGCCGCGCCAGAGCACCGGCCAGGCCCGTTCCCAGAGGCCCGCGGCGCGGGACCGCGCCACGAGTCGGTCGAGGCGCGCGGCGATCGTCGGGCCGGCATCGTGCTGGGATCTGTGTTCCACGCCGTCGTCGTCCCGCCGCTCCAAAGGGTCAGCGCCCGCGCAACCGGATCCGGGCAGCCCGGAAGGCTAGCATGGTGGCGGGCTCGGGCCAGCGGGTCAAATCCGCTCAGGGCGCGTGCCGCATCGCGCGACCGGCCGCCCGGGGAAAGACCGCCCTCGACCGGATCGGGCGCGAGCCCGGCCCATACGGTGTCCGGTCGTCGGGTTCGGCCGGGTGAGAAGGATCGCGCCAGACCCCCTCTCCCATAGGGAGAGGGTTGGGGTGAGGGGTATGACCTCACAGACCTGAGCACGCCGTCGACGCGCGTTCAGCGCTACGCTTCCTCCGGCGACGTCATACCCCTCACCCTGTCCCTCTCCCTTTGGGAGAGGGGACCCGCGCTTCGTTCCGAGACGATGCGTTGGACCGAACCCATCAACCGGAAATGGTATGATCCGACCTCCGGTCGATCGGTTCGACCGCGGGCGGTGAACCGCGCCATGCTCCCTCTCCCATAGGGAGAGGGTTGGGGTGAGGGGTATGACGGATCAGGACAGCGC
>NZ_LSIX01000236.1:0-3676 GCF_001556475.1 Methylobacterium sp. CCH5-D2
CCCCTCTCCCGCCTCGCTCCGCTCGGCACCCTCCCCCGCAGAGGGGGGAGGGTTGCGCTGGCGCTCAGGCCCACTCGCCCCGGCGCATCACCGGCACGGCCTGTCCGTCCTCGCGGATGCCGTCCACGTCGATCTCGGCCGAGCCGATCATCCAGTCGATGTGGATCAGGCTGCGGTTGGCGCCGCGGGCCGCGAGGTCGTCCTCGCCGAAATCGGCGCCGCCGTTGCGGAAGCATTTGCTGTAGGCCTGGCCCAGCGCGATGTGGCTCGCCGCGTTCTCGTCGTAGAGCGTGTTGTAGAACAAGAGCCCCGAGGCCGAGATCGCC
Source organism: Methylobacterium sp. CCH5-D2 (assembly GCF_001556475.1). Classification (NCBI taxonomy): domain Bacteria; kingdom Pseudomonadati; phylum Pseudomonadota; class Alphaproteobacteria; order Hyphomicrobiales; family Methylobacteriaceae; genus Methylobacterium; species Methylobacterium sp. CCH5-D2. Next base: position 327 of record NZ_LSIX01000236.1, read on the forward strand.
GAGGAGGCCGGCACCAGCGCGACCTCGCCGAGGCGGCGCGCGCCCTCGTCGGTGTCGAGCACCCGGGCGAGCACGTCGGCGCCGGTGCGGGCGCGCGATTCCACGATCCGCCCCTCCGCGAAGCGCACCGCGATCCCGTCGATCAGCGTGCCCTGGTAGGAGAGCGGCTTGGTGCTGGTGACGTGCCCGTCCACCCGCAGCCGGTGCGGCGTGGTGAAGACCTCCTCGGTCGGGATGTTGGCGTTGCAGGTGATGCCGCTGCGCGAGGTCGCCGCGCCCCCGCACCATTCGTGGTCGTCGGCGAGCCCCACCGTGAGGTCGGTGCCGGGGCCCTGGAAGCGGAGCGCGGCGAAACGCTCGGCGTTGAGCCGGTCCTTGCGGGCGTGCAGGTCGGCGTTGTGCCGCGCCCAGGCGCCGAGCGGGTCCGGGCCGTCGACCCGCGAGGCCGCGAAGACGGCGTCCCAGAGCCGGGCCACCGCCCGGTCCTCCGGCAGGTCGGGGAAGACCGTGCGGGCCCAGGCCGGGGTCGCGGCCGAGACGATGGTCCAGTTGGTGGCGAAGTTGGCGATGAGTTCGAGGGCCGGCACGTAGGCCTTGGAGCGGGCGCGGTTGGCGCGCGCCACCTTCTCGGGATCCTGGCCGGTGAGCAGCGTGGGGTCGTCGCCGCTGATCGCGAGCCGCGCCGCGCCGTTGCGGTAGGCCTCGGCCATGCCGGCGTAGAGCCAGCCGGCGGCCGTGTCGAAGGCGGCGTCCGGCGCGTGGGCGAAGCGGGCGAGCGTGGCTTGGTCGTCGCCGAGCAGCGTGGTGACCAGCGAGGCGCCCGCCGCGTAGGCCTCGCGGGTGATGGCGCGGGCGAGCGGCAGCGCCTCGATCGGCGCCGTCAGCACGAGTTCCTGGCCGGGCTGCAGGTTGAGCCCGACCCGCACGGCCACCGTGGCCAGCCGATCGAGCCGCGGATCCGTCTGCGGCCCGGCATGTCCCGTCATCGTCCCTGTCCCTCGCGGTCCGGCCCTCAGGCGGGCCCAGGTGCAAGATCGGTACAGGGGCTGGCGAAAATCAAGCGGCGCGCGACCACGTGATGTCGCCGAGGCTCTCCCGGAAGGCGAAGCGGGCGAGGTGGTCGGCGACCACGTTCTCCAGGCGCGTCAGGCCGACCGGGTCGGGGGTGGCGATGCGCATCACCAGCGCGTCAGGCTCCGCCTCGAAGGTGCAGACCCGGTCCTCGCCGAACGGCACCTTGCCGTGCTGCGGGGTGCTCTCGACCGGGAACTTGTGGCTCCAGTGCCGGCAGAGCTGCTGCAGGTAGCGGCTCGCCTCGGCGGTGTGGACGCGGGCCTGGGAGGTGGGCATCGGGTGGTCTCCTGAACGTGTGTTCTCGCGGGAGCCGTCGTCGTCTTCGCAGATGCGAAGGCGCCGGACCGGAGAAGCAAGTGGCGGGCCCGATCGCCGGAAGGCTGCCGGCCCTTTGAGAAACAAACTCCGCGAGAGCCGTTAAAGCCTGGATAACGCTGAAGCTCTCCTGAACGGAGCGCCCCGGTTCCACAGGGTCTGCGACAGCCCGCGACGGGTGTCATATGGGGTGCCGGATCGAGCGACTTTGTGGCGCGGTGCGGTGGATTTCGGGGCCGTGTGCTGCAGCGCACCACGATGGGGCGAGCGGGTGCCGTGCTCTCCCTCCCCCGCAGAGGGGGAAGGGCGAGCGGCGCGGTCGAAGCGTCCTCCGTCGCACGCCCCATGCGCGCGAAAAGAGCAGCGCCTCACCGGCCCGGATCGGCTGGCCCCTCCCCCACCACCTTGCCCGGGTTGAGGATCCCATGCGGGTCGAGCGCCGCCTTGAGGCGCCGCATCAGGTCGAGCCCGACCGGGTCGCCGTAGCGCTCCAGCTCCGCGCGCTTCAGGAGCCCGACCCCGTGCTCGGCGGCGATCGAGCCGTCCATCGCGTGCACGATGTCGTGCACGATGCGGTTGAAGCGGCCCCACTCGGCGAGGAAGGCCTCGCGGTCCATGCCGGGCGGCTGGCTCAGGTTGAAGTGGACGTTGCCGTCGCCGAAATGCCCGAAGGCGCAGACCCGGATGCCCGGCATCGCGGCCTCGCAGGCGGCGGTGGCCTCCGCGAGGAAGGCGGGCAGGCTCGGGAGCGGCACCGAGACGTCGTGCTTGATCGAGGCGCCCGCCCGCTTCTGCGCCTCGGGCAGCGACTCGCGCAAGGCCCAGAGCGCGCGGTTCTGCGCGGCGCTCGCGCCGACCGCCGCGTCCTCGACGATGCCGGCCTCCAGCGCGGCGGCGAGCGCCGCCTCCATCTCCGCCCGCGTGTCGGCCTCGGGCCGCGCCGAGGCCAACTCCACCAGCGCGTAGGCCCCGTGCGCGCCCGCCAGCGGGCGCACCGCGCCCGGCGCGTGCGCCAGGACGAGATCTAGCCCGAAGGGCGGCATCACCTCGAAGGCGGTCAGGTCCCGGTCGCAGGCGGCGCGCAGATGCGCGAACAGGGCGAGTGCCCGCTCGGGCGAGGCCAGCCCCGCGAAGGCCACCGTGGTCGAGCGCGGCCGCGGGAACAGCCTGAGCACCGCGGCCGTGACGATGCCGAGTGTGCCCTCCGAGCCGATGAAGAGCTGCTTCAGGTCGTAGCCGGCATTGTCCTTGCGCAAGCTGCGCAGGCCGTTCCAGACTCGGCCGTCGGCGAGCACCACCTCGAGCCCCAGCACGAGGTCGCGGGCGTTGCCGTAGGACAGGACCTGCACGCCGCCCGCGTTGGTGCTGATGCCGCCGCCGATCCGGGCGGAGCCGCGCGAGGCGTAGGAGAGCGGGAACAGCAGCCCCGCCGCCTCGGCCGCCTCCTGCAGGTGCTGGAGGATCACCCCGGCCTCGACCGTCGCGGTGGCGCCGACCGGGTCGATCGCCCGCACCCGGTCCATCCGGCCGAGCGCGAGAACGAGGCCGCCCCGCGGGACGCCGCCGCCGACCAGCCCGGTATTGCCGCCCTGCGCCACCACCGGCACCCCGGCCTCGGCGCAGGCCCGCACCGCGAAGGCGACCTCCGCGGTGCTGCCCGGCCGGGCGACCGCCGGAGCCTCGCCCCGGTAGAGGCGGCGCTGCTCGGCGAGGTAGGGCGCGACGTCCCCCGGCGCGGTGAGGATGTGGGCCGCCCCGAGCCGGGCGCGCAGCGCGTCGAGCAAGCCGTCCATCCGGGAACCCCTCGCATCGTGCCCGCCCGCGGGCGGCCTCTCGACCCCGCCGCCCGGGCTGGCGCGGGCGCCGCACTGGCCTAATGTGGATCCGCGGCGCTGTGGGCGTAGCCCGTCCGCGCCGGCCGCGGAAGCCCGGGGATCGTCCCCGCCCGCTCACCCAACGAC
>NZ_LSIX01000023.1:0-3664 GCF_001556475.1 Methylobacterium sp. CCH5-D2
GGGGGGGGGGGGGGGGGGCGTTGGCCCGCACCTTCCGCAGATCACATGGCCAGCGAGGCCCCGGCGCGCGCAGGATCGCAGCCGGGGCCTCTGCTTTTCAGCCCGGGTCGGCGGTGAGGGGCACGGTCTGGTTCGCCAGCGCGTGCGTGCAGTCCCCGAGGAACTGGATCTGCCCATAGCGCACGAAGCTGTGGCAGGAGGAGCAGGGGCACGTGGCCTCGCCCTCCCACGCGTCGGTGCAGGTCGGGCCGCCGCTGCCACCGGTCACGAAATGCCCGGTCTTCACGTGAACGGAGGGAGTGAAGGTGGGTCGGTCGTAGGAGCCGTTCCAGCCCCACTTCGCGCCGTTCGGCAGCGGGCTCCCCGCATCCACGGCAACCACGTGCATGTCGCGGCAGCCGGGGCAATAGAAGCCGACGCGCCCGCCTTGCAGCGTTCGCAGGACGCCGATCTGAGCCATGACTCAGCCCACCACCGCCAGATGCACCCGGCAGACGCCGGGGCAGCCGACGGCGCGCGCGGCGGCGCGGGAGAGGTCGATGGAGCGACCGTGCGCGTAGGGGCCGCGATCCGTGATCCGGACCACCACCGAGCGGCCGGTCGCGGTGTTCGTCACCCGCACGCGTCGTCCGAAGGCGAGGGAGCGGTGCGCGGCCGTGAGCGCGTTCATGTCGAACCGCTCGCCGCTCGCGGTCTTCCGACCGTGGAAGCTCGGGCCGTACCACGAGGCGAGTTCGGCGTGTGCGGGCCCGCTCGCGATGCCCAGAAGGCAGGCGAGGGCGGCCCGCAGCGCGATGCGCTGCAGGAGCATGGTGGGATCCGGGTCTGTCGGGGGAGGGGAGGGCGCCGGGCGGGCGGATCGTCAGCGCAGGGCGACGATGGTCCAGGCGCGCGTGGCGGCCGCGACCGCGAGCGTCGCGGAGAGCCCGATCACCACCGTGTTCACGTCCGTGGCGATGGCGTAGGCGATGTTGAGGCCGGCGGGCAGCGCGGCGGACGGCGTGGCGACCAAGACCTCGCCCGGCTGCAGGCTGTCGCCCGAGGCCTTCGGCGTCACCGCGAGGGTGATGGTCGTCGCCCCGAGCGCGGTGAGGAGCGGCAGCGCGGAGGCGGGCGCCGTGAAGGTGGCGTTCCCGATGAGGGTGTCGGCCTTCGGCAACTCGCCCGTGTCGCCGCCGACCTGCACGAGGGGGCGGCGGCCGGTCATGCCAGCAGGATCGGGCGGCCGAAGTTGGTGTTGAGCTCGGTCGCCGAGACGGCCACGCCGAGGCTCTGCACGATCTTGCCCGAACCGGTGGGCGCCGTGTTCGTCGCCTTGCCGGGCGTGGTGTCGGACAGGAACGCCTCGCCGCCGGTCAGGCCCGAGACCTGGTTGTTCTTGCCGTCCGTGTAGACGGTAGCGGCGGCGCCCGAGGCGAAGGCGGCCAGTACGTAGCCGTGCGCGCGCTTGGCGAGCCCGCCGGAGGCCGAGGCGTCCGCCTTGCGGCAGGTGGCCGTGCCCGCGTTGTTGTAGACGTTCACGAAGTCGCCCGCGACGAGCGCCTCGGAGGTGACGATCACCTCGTTCTCGGGCCCGACGCCCGAGGGCAGCCAGGACGGATCGAGCCGGCCGGACGCGTCGGCGACGATCACCTCGCCGACCGAGGCGGCACCGGTGGACGCGGTCGCGCCCGCGTACTCGGCCATGTCGCCGGTGCCGTTGTGGGTCAGGATCTTGCGCGCGGTCATGGATCAGGGTCCGGTCAGGAGGATCGGCTGGCCGATGCGGATGACGGCCGTGTCGGGGTCGCTCGCCGTGCCGAGGCGGAGCGCGAAGGCGAGCGGCGCGAGCGGGCGCGCCTGCGTGATCAGGCCCTCGGGGCCGAGGTAGAGGGGCAGGCCCGGGATCAGCCCCCAGCCGACCGAGATGAGCGGGCCGGCCGCGCAGACGCGCGCCGGGGCGCCGGCATCGGCCGCGGCCGTGGTGAGCCCGAGGACGCTGTTGCGGTGATCCGGATCGTCGGCGCTGGCATAGTCCACCACCCCGCCGACGAGCCGCACCGCGCGCAGGGCCGAGAGCGTCCGCGCCGCCGGGTAGGCGCCGTCGAGCGTGTCGGCCTGCGGGCGGCGCTCGAACAGCGCGCCGAGGTAGGCGAGGCAGGTTTCGACCGTCTCAAACCCCGCGCCCGCGCCGTCCGTGATCTGGTCGAAGCGCGTGGAGAGGATCGTCTCGTCGCCCGAGCAGCGCCGGATCCAGATCGTATCGCCGTTAGCGGAGGCGATGAGCGAGCGGGGCAGGAAGGGCTCGGGCCGGAAGCCGACCGAGAGCGCCTCGCAGTGCCCATCCCAGGCGACGCGGATCACGGCAGCGCCCCCGGCAGATAGAGGCTAAGCGGCATGACCAGCACCGATTCCCTCATGATCCGGGCCGGAACGGTCGAGGTGACGTAGGGCGCGGCTCCGTTCGCCATCACGTTCCCGAGCGTCTGGAAGAACAGCTTCAGGGTCACCCGCTGCTCGACCTGAACCGAGCGGTCGAGATCGAAGGTGTCGGAGACGAGCGAGCCCACGCTCGAGCCCGCGTCGAGGTCCACCGTCACCGTCCCGCCCGCCACCTCCGGGGTCACCCTGAGGTTCACCTGCGCGAACAGGAAGTCGGCGAGCGCGCGACCGACGATGCGGTGGCCGTCCCAGAACACGTGTCCACGAAAGGGCGGGTTCAGGTAGTCCGAGGATAGGGCGGGGTCGGGCTCGAACAGGATCGGCGTGCGTGTGTTGGCGTCGAGGTACTCGCCCGGCGCCGCCGCCGCGTGGGTGTAGGTCGCCTGTCCGAAGCCGGAGGCGAGGCCGGTCGCGCCGGGCCGCCCCTGCGGCGGGAAGGCCAAGGGCGTGCACACGCTGCGCATCGGGCGACCCTGCGGAAGAGGGGAGGGGCGGGACGCCTCAGGCCGCGGCGCGCCAGGACAGCGTGCCGTTCACCAGGGCGAGCGTGTAGGTCTTCGACGCCGCGTCTGCGGGCGCGGGCGGGAGCGCGCCGAGTGCGCCTTGCGGGCCCGCCAGAAGCGGATCCGCGGCCACTCGCCCGCCGTAGGGCTGCGCCGGGGTCAACACCGGACGGAGACCCGCTTGCGCGATCCCCGCCGAGCCGGTGCCGGGCGCGACGCAGAGCGCCACTCGGCCGAGCCATTCCTTGCGCTCGGGATGGAGCGGATCAGGTTCCCGTTCCAGATCCCCGAACACGTAGAGGGGCGCTGACACGCGCAGATCCCGCTCCGAGACCCGCAGGTCGACGGCGAAGTAGGCGGGCTCGCTCCCCGCAACCGGGACGAAGGTGAGCGTGCCGTCAGCGGTGTCGGCGGTGGCGATCGGCGGGCCGCCCCGCGCTTGCGTGAAGGCGACCCGCACCCGCGTGCCGGCGAAGTCGAGGGCGGTGCCGGGCGCGGCTTCCAGCGGCACCGCGAGCAGCCAGTCCGTGGTGTCGGTGACGGTCGTGGTCATGCTGATCCCGAGCAGGAGGCGGGCCAGGATCAGCCCGGCCAGAGCGCGTCGTCGGTGATGTTGAGGATGGGCGCGCCCCCGCGGATCCGGGCCTTCAGCTCGGAGCCTGCGAAGATGACGTCCTTCTTCCGGGTGCCCATCGTGTCGCCCATCTCGATCACCGCCTGGGCGTCCATGGCGACGAGCG
>NZ_LSIX01000237.1:0-2354 GCF_001556475.1 Methylobacterium sp. CCH5-D2
TCCTTGCGCGCCGCCGGCGAGACGGTCCGCCAGCCCAAGAAGGCGGCGCGCAAGGAGGAGCGGGCGCTCGCCATCGAGAACCTGTTCGCGGCGATCGCGGCGCGGCGCAGCGTCGCCCTGCCGCGCTTCATCTTCGGGCTCGGCATCCCGAATGTCGGCGAGGTGACCGCGAAGGAGCTCGCCAAGGTGTTCCCGGACATGCCGGCCCTGATCGCGGCGGTCGACGCGGCCGGTGCCTGCCGCCCGGGTGTCGCGTGGCTGGAACTCGACGCGGTGGAGCGGATCGGCCCGGTGGTGCGCGACGCGCTCCTCGACCGCGTCGCGGAGCGGGCGGAGCAGGGCCTGCCCCCGGAGATCCTCGCGCCCGGCGCCGTGAAGGGTCTCGGCGCGGCCGCGCGCGACAGGCTGGTCGCTGCCTTCGGCGAGGGCGAGGCCCTCGACGAGGCCCTGTCGCGCGCGGCCCGCGAGCGGCCCTGCGACGCCTACCTGCGCTTCGCGGAGGGCGCGAGCGACGTCGGCGATGTGGTGAAGGACGCGCTCATCGACTTCTTCGCCGAGGCGCACAACCGCGACGCCGTCCAGGCGCTGCTCGACGCGGTGCGCACCGAGCGGCCCGAGACGGCCGCGCCCTCCGGCGCCGGCGACCTCGCCGGCAAGATCGTGGTGTTCACCGGCAGCCTGGAGCGGATGACCCGCAACGAGGCGAAGGCGACCGCCGAGCGGATGGGCGCCAAGGTCGCCTCCTCCGTCTCAGGCAACACCGACCTCGTGGTGGCGGGGCCGGGCGCCGGCTCGAAGCTGAAGGAGGCGGAGAAGCACGGCGTCACCGTGCTGACCGAGGCGCAGTGGCTGGAGCGGGTCGGGCAGGCCTGATCCCGCGGCCGCGCGCCGCCACCGATCCCGATTACAACCAGGAGGATGCATGGCCGACTCTTCGGACGGACGTTCCCAGAAGGAGCGGATGCTCGCCGGCGACCTCTACGTCGCCGACGACCCCGAACTCGCCGCCGACAACCGGCGCATCTCGGCGTGGATGGACCGCTACAACGCCAGCCAGACCCTGGGCCAGCCCGAGCGGCAGGCCCTCCTGGAGGAGATGTTCGGCAGCGTCGGCGCGGGCTGCAACATCCGGCCGCCCTTCCACTGCGACTACGGCTACAACATCAGCCTCGGCCGGGGCGTGTTCATGAACCACGGCTGCTGCATCCTGGACGTGGTCCGGGTCAGCATCGGCGACCTGACGCAGATCGGGCCCGGCGTGCAGATCCTGACCGCCGACCACCCGCGCGACCCGGTCCAGCGGCGCCGGATGCTGGAATTCGGGCGCCCCGTGACGATCGGGGCGAATGTCTGGATCGGCGGCGGCGCCATCATCCTGCCAGGCGTGACGGTCGGGGACGACGCGATCATCGGGGCGGGCAGCGTGGTCACCCGCGACGTGCCGGCCGGCGGCGTCGCGGTCGGCAATCCCGCCCGGCTCCGCGGCTAGCACCACTCGCCCGGCACCGAACGCGCGGGTGGGCGCTTCGTCCGGCCGGATCGGGGGTCGGTCGAGCGAACCGCTGCCGGGTCGTCGCAGCCGGTGGAGGGAAACCGGGCGCGACCGCCCGGCCCGCGAGGGCGCGGCGGCGGATTGCGCCACCTCAGCGATCGGGTGCCGCGACCGGGCAACGATCCGTCGCCCCGGATCGCCCGCCTCAGCGCAGGTGGAACGCGATCCAGGCGACCGCGGCGAGCGTCGCCACCAGCAGGAGGGCCCGGCCGATCCCCCTGGCGCGCGGGCGCGCGGCGTGGGACCGGGGCGGGAATGCACGCGGCGACTCGACCATCCCGGGCAGAACGGGCGCGGACGAGGCCCGTTCCCGCGCCGGAGCGGTTCGGGCCCGCCTCAGCGCCGCCGCAGCGCCCGCTTCGCCGCGGCGCGGGCGCGCTGTCCGAGGCGGGCGAGACGGATCCTCAGGTCGAGCGCGGGCCCGCGCGCGTCCGGCGGCAGCGCCACGATCTCCAGCACGGCTTCGCGCTCGGGGTAGAGGTCTTCCAGGGCCGATCCAGGCAGGGCGGCCGAATCGAGACGGTCGGCAAAGCGCGTCTCGTGGCAGGCCCGGACGATTTCCGCCTCCAGCACGAGGCCGGGGGCCTGCGCGCGGCGCGTCTCGTCGTAGGCGGTCTTCAGGAGCGTCGCGGTGCGCCCGTCGGTCAGCGCGAGGCTCACCGCGACCGGCACGCCGTCGAGGGTCAGGCTGTCGGCCCGCGCGCGGACCGGACCGTCCGCCGCCGCGAACAGGGCGCGCGCGAGCCGCGCGGTCTCCGGGCGGCAGGCCATGGCGGTGCCGGCGGCGCCCTTCCAGCCCTGC
>NZ_LSIX01000238.1:0-1279 GCF_001556475.1 Methylobacterium sp. CCH5-D2
CCCGCCCACCGGCGGGCATCAGGCCAGCCCCCGGCCGCCGGATCAAGGGCGCGGGCCTGCAACCGGGGCGTGTGCCCGCTCCGGTTGACCCCGCCGGAGGCTTCCCCTAACCCGCCCGCCTTCTCCAACAACCAAGGGATGACTGGATGCGGATCCGGATCGCGCTCGCCTGCCTCGCCGCCCTCTCGGGCCTCTCGACGGCCGCCCAAGCCCGACCAATTCACGCCCGACCCGCCACGAGCTACGTCTCCTTCCAACCCCAGGTCCGCGGCCTCGGCTGCCTGCAGCCCCGCACCCGCGCGATGATCGCCCGGCTGACCGCCCGCGTCGGACCGATCCAGATCACCTCGACCTGCGGCGGGCGCCACGCCCACAACTCGCAGCACTATCGCGGCGCGGCGGTCGACTTCCGGCCCCGCGCAGCCTCCGTCGCCCGCACGCTCGCGGCTTTGCGCGGCATGCCCGAGGTCGGCGGCATCGGCTCCTATCCGGGCGGCCTCATCCACGCCGATACGGGCCCGCGCCGGCTCGCCTGGCACGGGAGCGCCCGCCACCGCGTCGCCCGGGCGCATCGCGGCTACGCGCGCTACGCGGTTCGGCGCGGGTCGTCCCGGTCGGGCTCCGTCTGATACGGTCTTCGGCCGAACCATGCGCCCGGAAGCCGTCTGATCCGCAGTCCGGGGTATTTTTCGGGATGCCGAGGGATATCCTCCTCCCTGCGCGCGGGGGAAGCCGCACCGATCGAGGCGGCGGCCCCTGGCTCCGCCTGCGGCGGGTGGTAAGCTCCGGCGCGAGGAGGCCGCCGGACGATGACCGAGATCGCAGGTTCGCCCTTCGCCGACCTCGCCGGGCCACCGGCCCCGGGCGACCCGCTGCGGGCCCGCATCCGCGCCGCCGGCCGTCGATCCGAGCCCGAATGCCTGCTGCCGCTCCTCGCCGAGGCCGCCCCGACCCCGGCCGAGGAAGCCGTGGCCGGGCCGCTCGCCCGCCGCCTCGTCGAGGCGCTGCGTGCGCGGGGGCAGCGCGGCCCGGTCGAGAGCCTGATGCGGGAATACGACCTCTCGACCCGCGAGGGCGTCGCGCTGATGTGCCTCGCCGAGGCGCTGCTGCGCATCCCCGACGCGGCGACCCGGGACGCGCTGATCCGCGACAAGGTCGGCGGCGGCGACTGGCAGGCCCATCTCGCCCATCCCGCCTCGCTCTTCGCGGGCGCGGCGACCTGGGGGCTCGTGGTGGCGGGCGCCATCCTGGCGCCCGACGCGCCGGAGGGGCTCGGGCC
>NZ_LSIX01000239.1:0-764 GCF_001556475.1 Methylobacterium sp. CCH5-D2
CCGGTCTTCACCTGGACGGGCTTCTACGCCGGTTTCAACGCCGGCTACGGCTTCGGCACCGGTAACGACCGCGCGCCCACCGTCGTCGCCGTCTCGCCGGGCACCCGCCTCTTCGCCGCCGGCAACACCTTCACCTCGGGCGTTCTCGCCTTCGGCGGTGAGCGGTCCTCCGACGGCTTCGTCGGCGGTGGCCAGATCGGCTACAACTACCAGTTCACCCCGGGCTCGGGCATCGTGATCGGCGTCGAGGCCGACGCGCAGTACGCCGATTTCGGCCGCAACCGGAACCGCTTCGCCTTCGCCGCGCCCGCCGGCAGCACCCTGGTGCCCGGCTCGCTCGTCTACAACCCGAACGGCCTCTCGAGCCTCGACTACTTCGGCACCGTGCGCGGCCGCCTCGGCTACGCCTTCGACCGCACCCTCGTGTACGCCACCGGCGGCTTCGCCTACGGCTCGGGCGGCGGCCGTGACTTCGGCCTGCCGAACGCCTCGCGTGACGAGTTCCAGACCGGCTACGCCGTCGGCGGCGGCATCGAGTACGCCCTGCCCACCGACTCGTTCCTGAACTTCTTCCGCTCCTCGGCCGTGACGCTGAAGGTGGAAGGTCTCTACGTGAACCTCGACCAGGGCAACCGCAACAACGGCGTGTTCGCCACCACCCCGGCCGGCGGCCTCGTCGGCATCGGCTCCCCGGGCGTCGCCCTCGTCTCCGGCGTCACCAACAGCCGCCGCGACACCGAGTTCGCCGTCGTCCGCGCCGGCGT
>NZ_LSIX01000240.1:0-2433 GCF_001556475.1 Methylobacterium sp. CCH5-D2
GTGCGGAGGGTCCAGTCGCGGGGGCCCTCCGGCATCCTCAGGATGCGGGGCGGGGCGGGTGGAAGCGTGACGCTGAAACGGTCGAGGGGTAGGGCGAGACCGGCGCCGAGCGCCTTCACCACCGCCTCCTTACGGGTCCACAGGCCGAAGAACGCGCCCTCGCGCGCGTGCGCTGGCGTCCGTGCCAGAGCCTCGGCCTCGTCGGGCGCGAAATGCTCGCGGGCGATGCGGAGCGCGTCGGGCAGCGGCCGGACCCGCTCGACATCGACGCCGATGGGATGGCGCGCCGAGAGCCCGACGAGAGCGAGCCCGCCCGAGTGCGAGAGGTTGAATGCGAGGCTCGCCCGCGTCGCGCCGGCGAGTTCCGGTTTTCCGTTCGGCCCCGCCGAGAAGGCAAGGCCGCGCGGATCGGTCCCGAGAGCGCGGCCGACGACCAGCCGCAGGGCCGCGTGGCTGGCGCGGTAGCGGTCCCGATCCTCCGATCTCAGGAAGCGGCCGGCACGGGCACGCTCGTCCGCCGACAGCACCGCGTCGCAGGCCGCCAGGGCGGACGGCGGCAGGGCGAGGTCGACGAGCCAGACGACGGTGGCTGTGCCCGCTCCGGGTTCCGCCACCTCCCAGCCGGCCGCAAGCGCTGCGAACGGGACCGTCATCGCACCGCGCGAACCATGCGGCAGTCCTCCCGAGCGGGCGCGGGGAAAAGACGTGGATGCGGGGCGCCCCGGTCGCCATCCCCGGCCACCATGCGATAGAAGCGCCTGCCCACCCACAACCCAGCCGCGATGATGCCGAACTCCGCCGCGAACGCCAGCGCGAACATCGAGGACGCCGACCTGCCCGGAACCGAGGAGGCCGCCCGCGCCGAGCACGCGGCGCTCTCGGAGCGGATCGCCGAGGCCGATCGCCTCTACTATCAGGAGGACGCGCCCGAGATCACGGACGCGGAATACGACCGGTTGCGCCGCCGCCTCGAGGGCATCGAGGCGCGCTTTCCCGATCTCGCCGGCACCGGCGTGGCGAGCGCCTCCGTCGGTGCGAAGCCCTCGGAGAAGTTCGCCAAGGTCCGCCACGCCGTGCCGATGCTCTCTCTCGGCAACGCCTTCGCGGATTCGGAGGTGGAGGAGTTCGTCGCGCGCGTGCGCCGCTTCCTGAACTGGCCGGACGCGGAGCCTCTCGCCTTCACGGCCGAGCCGAAGATCGACGGACTTTCCCTGTCCCTGCGCTACGAGGACGGCGCGCTCGTCACCGCGGCGACGCGCGGCGACGGCGAGGTCGGCGAGAACGTGACCGCCAACGCCCGCACGGTGCAGGACATCCCGGAGCGGCTGACGGGGGCGGGCGTCCCGCCGGTCTGCGAGGTGCGCGGCGAGGTCTATCTCAGCCACGCGGATTTCGCCGCGATCAACGCGCGCCAGGAGGCGCAGGGCAGGCCGCTCTTCGCCAACCCGCGCAACGCCGCCGCCGGGTCGCTCCGCCAGCTCGACCCCGCCATCACCGCGTCCCGCCCCTTGCGCTTCTTCGCCTACGCGTGGGGCGCGGCGGAACCCGCCTTCGAAGGTACACAGTCGGGCGTGATGGAGCGCTTCCGCGCCTGGGGCCTGCCGGTGAACCCGCTCACCCTGCGCTGCACCGACACGGCCGCGATGCTCGCCCATTACCGGCGGATCGAGGCGGAGCGGGCGGATCTCGGCTACGACATCGACGGCGTCGTCTACAAGGTCGACGACCTCGCCCTGCAGCGTCGGCTCGGCTTCGTCTCGCGCTCGCCGCGCTGGGCGCTCGCCCACAAGTTCGCCGCGCAGGAGGCGTTCACGGTGGTCGAGGACATCGTGATCAATGTGGGCCGCACGGGCTCCCTCAACCCGCTGGCCAAGCTCCGCCCGGTCACGGTCGGCGGCGTGGTGGTGTCGAACGCCACGCTCCACAACGAGGGCTACGTCAGGGGCGTCGGCGGCGACGGCGAGCCGATCCGCGAGGGCCGCGACATCCGGGTCGGCGACACCGTGATCGTGCTGCGGGCGGGCGACGTCATCCCGAAGGTGATGGACGTGGTGCTCGACAAGCGGCCCGCGGATTCGCGGCCCTACGCCTTCCCCGAGACCTGCCCGGCCTGCGGCAGCAAGGCGGTGCGCGCCTTCAACCCGCGCACCAAGAAGCCGGATTCGGTGCGCCGCTGCACGGGCGGCCTGATCTGCCCGGCGCAGGGGCTGGAGCGGCTGAAGCACTTCGTCTCGCGCAACGCCTTCGACATCGAGGGCTTCGGAGAAACCTACATCGAGACCCTCTACGAGGACGGGCTTATCCGCCAGCCCGCGGACATCTTCCGGCTCGACTTCGAGGCGGTGCGGGACTCGCTCGCGGCGCGCCGCCGCGCGCTCGCCGACGCGCGCGCCCGGCAGAAGGAGGAGGCGGCGCGCGCCGCCGGCGAGACGG
>NZ_LSIX01000241.1:0-1848 GCF_001556475.1 Methylobacterium sp. CCH5-D2
GGGCGGCGATGGTCGGCGCCACGAGCCAGGCCAGCGCGGCAACGAGGAGACCCGCTGCCGCCACGGCACCCGCGACGAGGGCGAGCCGCAGGACCGGGCGCCCCCGCGGCGGCTCGGAGACCGCGACGCCTACGGACACGCGACGAGGACCCGCTGGGCGAACTGCACCCCGTAGGTGGAGGCGGCGGTGAGCGCCTCGAAGAAGGCCTCGGTCATGCCCGGCTTGCCGGCCTCGGCGGTCTTGGTCTCCGGCGCCTTGGGCCGGGTGATCGTCGCCGCGCAGCCGGCGGGCGCACCCGCGAGCTTGGCGGCGTCGGCGCCCTCCGCGAGACCGAAGGAGACGAAGTAGGTCGGATCGTAGACCTCGAGCGCGAGGACGCCGCGGCCCTGCGTGACCGGCGCCTTGAGGGGCAGCAGGAAGCTCATGGTGAGGGCGTCGCCCTCCATCGCCATGCGGGGCTCGGCCGGATCGGCGAAGGCCTGCTCCTTGCCGCCGACCTTCAGCTTGGTGAAGTAGCCGAACTCGGCGAGCCCCTTGGTGTTCTCGGCCGCGAGGTCCGCGAGTTCGTCCGGGGTGAGCTTGCCGTCGCCGTTCTTGTCGAGTCCCTGGGTCACGAAGGCCGAGTAGGCCGGGTCGAAGCTCCAGCTGTGGCGGATGCCCGTGACCTGGCCCGAGGCGTAGGCGACCTCGGCCCTGGCCGTCACCCAGACATGCGGGTGCGCCGCGGCCGGGGTGATCGCGAGGGCGAGGAGCGCGGCGAGCGCGAGGAGGGCGGGCGCGGCATTCGGCATCGGGTCGGACGCTCGCGGGCTCTGGTGAAGGATCGGTTAACGCCGATGCGCGCGCTCTGGGGCGAAAGCGAGGCGTTCCGATCCGTCAGCCCGGGATCCCGAAGGGCCGGAGGTCCGTCGGCGGGGTCCTGGAGCAGCGCTCCGGGATCGGCTCTGCCGAACCGCCAGGGCCGGAACCAGACCCCTTGCCTGGACCCGCGAGAGGCCTCGGGCCTCTCGGCACCGGGACCGCGCCTCTCAGTGCTGGAGGATCTTCGACAGGAAGGTCTGGGCGCGCTCGGAGCGCGGCTTCCCGAAGAAGTCGTCCTTGTGGGCGTCCTCGACGATCTCGCCGCGGTCCATGAAGATCACCCGGTCGGCGACCTTCCGGGCGAACCCCATCTCGTGGGTCACGACCATCATGGTCATGCCCTCCTTGGCGAGTTCCACCATCACGTCGAGCACCTCGCCGACCATCTCGGGGTCGAGCGCCGAGGTCGGCTCGTCGAACAGCATCACCACCGGGTTCATGGCGAGTGCCCGGGCGATCGCCACGCGCTGCTGCTGGCCGCCCGAGAGCTGGCCCGGGAACTTGTGGGCGTGGGCCGAGAGGCCGACGCGGGCCAGGAGATCGAGGCCGCGCTTCTTCGCGTCCTCGCCGCCGCGGCCCAGCACCTTGCGCTGGGCGATGGTCAGGTTGTCGGTGATCGAGAGGTGCGGGAACAGCTCGAAGTGCTGGAACACCATGCCGACGCGGGAGCGGAGCTTCGGCAGGTTGGTGGACTTGTCCATCACCTTTGTGCCCGCGACCGTGATCTGGCCCTTCTGGAAGGGTTCCAGCGCGTTCACGGTCTTGATCAGCGTCGACTTGCCCGAGCCGGAGGGGCCGCAGACGACGACCACCTCGCCCTTGGCGACGCTGGTGGTGCAGTTCGTCAGCACCTGGAAGTCGCCGTACCATTTGCTGACGTTGTCGATGGCGATCATCGTCTCGCCCGTGCGGGCGACGGGCGCGACGAGGTTGCCCTGCTGCAGGCCGGCATCCTGCGGTGCCTGGCCGGCGGGGGCGGCGGGGGT
>NZ_LSIX01000242.1:0-11879 GCF_001556475.1 Methylobacterium sp. CCH5-D2
GCTCAACCCCGGGGCGAGCGGTGCGCCCGCCCCTCCACGAACATCCCCCCTTCTCTGGCCGGTCCCGCTACAGGGACCGGGGCGCGCGCGGCGCACCGGCCGACAGGAACGGATCGGGCGCCTCCGCGACCATCGCCCTCCGGGACGCCGGGACACGCCGCCGGCTTCTCCGATCAGTGCCGGCACCATGCGGGCGTAGACCGTCGGCAGGGCGCCGACGGCGAGAAATCTCGAGCCTGTCGTGCATCGTCCCGGCCCGGCGTGTCGGCCCGGCGTCCGGGCTCGTCGTCGGGAGGGGCACAGCCGTCTTCCTGTTCCGGAAGGATTGCGTCGCGGCCGCGCTCGGTTTCGTGCGGAGCCCGACGCGCGCGTCCGTGATAAGCGTCACGCCGGGCCGGAACCGGCCGCACGCGACGGCGCGGGAAGGAATGGGCCCGAGGATGACCCGGATGGTCGAGCGCCTGGGCGCGGGAGCCCTCGCCCTGCTGGCGGCCCTGTCGCCGGCCCGCGCGACGGAGGAGAGCGTCGCCACGGCCCTCGTCGTCTCGGTGGACGTCTCGCAATCGGTCGATGCGGACCGGTTCCGCCTGCAGATGGAGGGCATCGCCGGGGCGCTGGAGGATCCGGCCGTGGTCGCGGCCATCACCGGCAATCCCGGCGGGATCCTGTTCGCGCTCGTGACCTGGGCGGACCGGGCGCAGATGGCGCTCGGCTGGCGCCGGATCGCCTCGCGGGCGGAGGCGGCGGCGACCGCAGCAGCGGTGCGGGCCGTGCCGCGGCAGGCGGGCGAGTTCACCTGCGTCGGGCAGATGATGCGGAGTTTGACGGCGCAGGTGCTGCCGGCCCTGCCGCTGCCCGCCGATCGGGTGGTCGTCGACGTCTCGGGGGACGGCATCGACAACTGCACCGGGCCCGAGGCCATCGAGGCCGCGCGCGAGGCGCTGCTCGCGGCCGGCGCCACCATCAACGGCCTGCCGATCCTGGTGCCGGGCGAGAACGACGTGGTGGGCGCGGGCGCCTTCCGGGCCCCGGGCTACGGCCTGCGCCCGGCGGGCCCCGGTCAGGGCCAGGAGACCACGCTGGACGGCTGGTACCGGGCCAACGTCGTCGGCGGCCCGGGCAGCTTCCTGCTGGCGGCGCGGGGCTACGGCGACTTCGCCCGGGCGCTCCGCCAGAAGTTCGTGCTGGAGATCAGCTGGCTGGAACCCGCGCGCCGTCCCTGACCGTCCCTGCCGTCAGGGCGCCTTCTTCAGCTCCCGCTCGGCCCGCTCCACCGCCGCCTCGCAACCCTTGGCGTCGCCCTTGGCATCGGCCGTGCGGGCCTCGTCGAGGGCGACCTTGGCCTGCTGCGCGGCGTCCGCGCCCTTGCCGGCCTGGGCCGCCTTGTCGGCCGGCGCCGAGCGGGGATCGCTGCCGCCGGCCGTGCCGGTGACGCCCTCGCCCTCGCGCCGGGCCGCCGTCTCCTTGCCGCTGGTCGAGGCCGAGATCGCCTCGGTCGCCTCGCCCCGCACCTGCTTCGACAGGGCGTCGATCCGCTGCGAGCACGGCGAGGCGAGAGCCGGGGTGCAGAGGGTGCAGGCCAGGGCCGCCGCGAGCCACGCGTTACGCTTCATCCCGAACGATCCTCTCGGAAACACAAAGGGCCGCGGGATCGAAGGATCCCGCGGCCCATCAACGTTCCGTGCCGCCCTACGGCTCCCGGATCAGGCGCTGGTCGCCTGGGCGCGGATCGGCAGCTGGCGCACGCGCCGGCCGGTCGCGGCGAAGACCGCGTTGGCGATGGCCGGGGCGATCGGGGGCACGCCCGGCTCGCCGACGCCGCCGAGCGGGCCGTCGTAGCCGGAGGACGGGATGATGTGCACGCGCACCTCCTTCGGGGCGGCGTCGATCCGGACGATCTCGTAGCCGTCGAAGTTGTTCTGCTGCGCGCGGCCCTCCTTGAAGGTGATCTCGGAGGTGAGCGCGAGGCCCATCCCCATGATCACCGCGCCCTCCATCTGCGAGCGGATGCGCTCCGGGTTCACCTGGGGCCCGCAATCGACCGCGATGTCGATGGCATTGACCTTCACCTCGCCCTTGGCATCGACCTCCACCTCGGCCGCCGCCGCCGTGTAGGTGACGAAGCTGTAGTGGCCGGCGATGCCGAGGCCGCGGCCCTTCTCCATCTTGCGGCCCCACTTGGCCCCGTCCGCCACCGCCTCGATCACCCGGCGCAGGCGCCCGGTCTCGATCGGATAGCGCTTCGGGTCCTCGCCGTAGTTCCAGACGTCGCCGATCTCGACCGGGTCGATCTTACGGGCCGGCCCGATCAGCTCCAGCAGGTACTCCTTCGGGTCGCGGCCCGCCTTGTGGGCGAGTTCGGCCACGAAGGACTGGATCGCGAAGGCGTGCGGGATGTTCGAGACCGAGCGGAACCAGCCGATGCGGACATGGGCCGGGGCCGCCGGGTTCTCCAGGCGGATGTTCTTGATGTTGAGCGGGTTGTTGACGAGCCCCATGCCGAGCTCGAAGGGCAGCTCGTGCTTCGGGTCGGGCGCGAAGATCGAGCCGATGGTCGGCGCGACCGAGCGGTGTAGCCAGGCCACCGGCATGCCCTTCTCGTCGAGCCCAGCCTCGATCCGTTCGACCGAGATGGTGTGGTAGTAGCCGTGGTGCAGGTCGTCCTCGCGGGTCCAGGTCAGCTTGACCGGGGCACCGTCGACGGCTTGGCTACAGAGCGCCGCCTCGACCACGTAGTCGGGCTTCGACTTGCGGCCGAAGCCGCCGCCGAGCAGCGTCACGTTCACCCGCACCTTGTCGGCGGGCAGGTTGAGCCGCTTCATCAGGCGGTCGTGCGCCGCCTGCGGCCCCTGCGTGCAGGCCCAGGCCTCGCACTGGCCGTCCTTCACCCGCGCGACCGCGGCCGGGGGCTCCATCGGCGCCTGGGCGAGGTGGGGGACGAAGTACTCGGCCTCGTGGCGGGCCTTGGCTTTGGCCATCGCCCCGTCCACGTCGCCCTGGTTGCGCACCACCTTGCCGGGCTGGCGGGCGGCGGCTTCCAGCTCCTTGCGGAAGGCGTCGGTGTCGTAAGAGGCGTTCGGGCCGTCGTCCCAGGTGATCTTGAGGGCGTCACGGCCCTTCATGGCAGCCCAGGTGTTCTTGGCGATCACCGCGACGCCGCCGAGCGGCATGAACTCGGAGGGGATCTCGCCGCCCTCGATGCGCACGGTCTTGACCACGCCCGCGACCTTCAGGGTCTCGGAATCGTCCACGCTCTTGATCTTGCCGCCGTAGACCGGCGGGCGGGCGATCACCGCGTAGAGCATCCCGTCGAGCTTGATGTCGGCCCCGTAGACCGCCTTGCCGGTGCTGATGTCGTGGTTGTCGATCAGCCCGATCTTGCCGGTGCCGATGTAGCGGAAGGCCTTGGGGTCCTTCAGCTTGACGCTCTCGCGGGCCGGGACCGGCAGCTCGGCCGCGGCCTCGGCCACGTCGCCGTAGCCGAGCGTCTTGCCCGACTTGGCGTGGACGAGCTGGTGGTTCTCGGCCCTGACCTCGGAGGCCGGCACGCCCCACTGCTTGGCGGCGGCCTGGACCAGCATCAGGCGCGCGGCGGCGCCCACGTGGCGGAAATGCGGGAAGAAGTGGCGCAGCGAGCGCGAGCCGTCGGTGTCCTGGTTGCCGAAGCGCTCCTCGTCGCCGTAGGCCTGGGTCACCTTGACCTTCGCCCAATCGGCCTCGAGCTCGTCCGCCACCACCAGGGCGACCGAGGTGCGCACGCCCTGGCCCATGTCGGAGCGGTGGTTCGTCACCGTGACGGTGCCGTCCTTGGCGATCGCCACGAAGATCTTCGGGTCGTCGCGCCAGCCGTGCGGCATGCCGTCGGCGCCAAACTTCTTGGCCTTCTGCTCCTCGGTCTGGCCCTCGTCGGCGCGCGCGCGGTCGGAGAACGAGAGCGCCAGCACGAGGGCGCCGAGGCCGCCGAGCACGCCGCGGCGGCTGGCATTGGCGAGGATCGGGGTCGACGCGGCGGCGCCGCTCTCACGCTCGGCCATCATCTTGAGTTCGTGGATCACAGGCGCTCTCCCTTGTTGGCGGGCGCCTGACCGGCGGCCTGGTGGATCGCCGCGCGGATGCGCGGGTAGGTGCCGCAGCGGCAGATGTTGCCGCTCATCGCCTCGTCGATCTGCTGGTCGGAGGGCTTCGGCGTGTCCTTGAGGAGGGCCGCGGCCTGCATGATCTGGCCGCACTGGCAGTAGCCGCACTGGGCGACGTTGAGGTCGCGCCACGCGGCCTGGACCGGGTGGTTGCCGTCGGGCGAGAGCCCCTCGATCGTCACGACCTCCTGGCCCTCGGCCGCCGAGACCGGGGTGACGCAGGAGCGGGCGGCGGTACCGCCGAGGTGGATCGTACAGGCGCCGCAGAGCGCGGCGCCGCAGCCGAACTTGCTGCCGACGAGGCCGAGCTCGTCGCGCAGGTACCAGAGGAGCGGCATGTCGGGATCGCCGTCGAAGCTTCGCGGCGCTCCGTTCACGGTGAGTTTGATCATCGCTTCGTCCTTCTCGCCCGCAAGCCGCGAGCCCGCTGACGGCCCCGCCTTCGCGGACGGGCCTCGATGGATCCAACCGGCGCGGCGCCCGCGGGGTCCGGGCGGCCCGGATCTTCGGGCGTGCCGGGACGAGGACCGGCCGCGGCGCGGCCCATGGGCCGGATCGCGGCGCCCCCCGGTGCGCGCTCTCAAGTCGGAATAAGAAGCGTTCTAGACATGCCGGTGCCGCAGGGCAACGCGGGCACGTGGCCGCATGGATCGCGAGGGCGGCGTCCAACACATGGTATGTGACGTTGCGCACACGGCATACCGGATGGTGCCTAGGGGGTTAGACCTCCGCGCGCGGCGGCCCTCGCCACGCGGCGTCGCGACCCGCGGAGGCAACCCAGAGCGAGGGCCCGCGTTGACAGGGCAAGGCAAGCTCGGCCGTACGACGAAGCCGCGCCATCAACAGGAAACGCGCGCGGCCGGGTCGGCCCCGCAAGCATTCGATCACCTGCTCCCTGCCATCCTCAGGCGCCGCGGAACGGCGCAACCAGCATCGCGAACGGAAAGTCCCCGGATCATGAAGGCACTCGGCGCCCTCACCCTCATCGCTCTGCTCGCCGCCGGCCCGACGCTGGCCGAGCCCAGCGCGGCCCAGCGCGCCGCCTGCACGCCGGACGTGATGCGCCTCTGCGCCTCCGCCATCCCGAATGTCGGCGCGATCAAGACCTGCCTGCGCGCCCAGCGCGCCAGCCTGAGCGCCGAGTGCCGCGTGGCGGTGGATGCGGGCGAGGGCCCGCGGACGCGGGCGGCGGCGCGATCCTGAGGCGGAGCGCGCGGTCGGAGCGCATCCCCTCTCCCCGTACGCGGGGAGAGGGGGATTTTCCGCCCTACACCGTCACCTGCGTGCCCACCTCGACCACGCGCCCCGTCGGGATCTGGAAGAAGTCCGTGGCGTCGTTGGCGTTCTTGGCCAGCGTGATGAAGATCCGGTCCTGCCAGAGCGGCATGCCGGAATGCGCGGCCGGGCGGATCGAGCGGCGCGAGAGGAAGAACGACGTCGCCATGATGTCGAACTTGAAGCCCTGGCGGCGCAGCAGGGTCAGGGTCTTGGGGATGTTCGGCGTCTCCATGTAGCCGAACTTCATCACCACCTTGAAGAAGTGCGGCCCGATCGGCTCGATGCGGACCTTGTCGGCCTCGTTCGAGCGCGGGGTGTCGACCGTCTCCACGGTCAGCACGACGTTCTTCTCGTGCAGCACCTTGTTGTGCTTCAGGTTGTGCAGGAGCGCCGCCGGGGCGATCTCGGGGTCGCTCGTCAGGAAGACGGCCGTGCCGCGCACGTGGTGGGGCGGGCTCTTCTCCAGCATGCCGACGAGTTCGAGGATCGGCACGTCGGTCTTGCGGGTCTTGTTGAACAGGATCGTGACGCCCCGGACCCAGGTCCACATCAGCACGATCAGGCCGCCGGCCAGAATGAGGGGCACGTAGCCGCCCTCGACGACCTTGAACAGGTTCGAGAGCAGGAACAGGAACTCGATCACGATGAAGGGCAGCATCACCGCCGCCGACAGCCAGGGCGACCAGCGCCAGAGCCGCCACATCACCAGATAGGTCATGGTGGCGGTGAGCAGCATCGTGCCGGTGACCGCGATGCCGTAGGCGGAGGCCAGCGACGAGGAGGTGCGGAACACCACCGCCAGCGCCACGACGCCGATGAGCAGCAGGGTGTTGATCTGCGGCAGGTAGATCTGGCCCGAATGCGATTCGGAGGTGTGGCGGATCTCCATGCGCGGCAGGAGGCCGAGCTGGATCGCCTGGCGCGAGAGCGAGAAGGCGCCGGTGATCACCGCCTGGCTCGCCGTGACGGTGGCCAGCGTCGCCAGGATCACCATCGGCAGCAGCCCCCATTCGGGTACGAGCTGGTAGAACGGGTCCGAGGTGTCGGGCTTCTCCAGCACCAGGGCGGTCTGCCCCAGATAGTTCAGGGCGAGCGCCGGGAAGACGAGGCCGATCCAGGCGACCTGGATGGGCTTGCGCCCGAAATGACCGAGGTCCGCGAAGAGCGCCTCGGCGCCGGTCACCGCCAGGAAGACGGCGCCGAGCGCGATCAGCGCGCCGCTGCCGTGGCCGAGCAGGTAGTGCACCGCGTACCACGGGTTGAAGGCCGTGAAGACCACCGGGTTGCGCACGATGTGCGGCAGGGCCGCAGCCGCCAGCGCCAGGAACCACACCACCATCACGGGCCCGAAGAAGGCCGCGACCTTGCTGGTGCCCCGGCTCTGGACGAGGAACAGAGCGACGATGATCGCCACCGTGATCGGCAGCACGTAGTGCTCGAAGGCGGGGGTGACGAGCTTCAGGCCCTCCACCGCCGAGAGCACCGAGATCGCGGGCGTGATCACCGCGTCGCCGTAGAACAGGGCGGCGCCGAGGAGACCCAGCGTCAGCACGATGCGCGAGCCGCCGAGCGCCTTGCGGGCGAGCGCCATCAGCGAGAGGATCCCGCCCTCGCCGTTGTTGTCCATGCGGAGCAATATGGCGACGTACTTGACCGTGACGATCAGGAAGAGCGCCCAGAGGATCAGCGAGGCGGTGCCCAGCACCTCCTCGGCGAGCAGGATGTTGTCGGCGCGCGACGGCCCGAGCGCCTCGCGGAAGGCGTAGAGCGGGCTGGTGCCGATATCGCCGTAGACGACGCCGACCGAGCCGACGACGAGCCCCCAGAAGCTGGCGGGCCGGTGGCCGTCCTCGCCGTCCACGGAGCCGGCGGCGGTCGTCGGGGTCTCGGCCGGGGCAGTCCCGGCGACGGGCTCCTTCTCGGCGACAGGCTCCTGGCCGTGACTCGGCGCAGGGGCAGGCTGGTCCGCGGCTCTGGGGTCTGCCGGGACGCTCGGATGGGCGGTTTGCGTCATCGGATGTGATCGAGGCTCGGGCCTGTCCGGCGCTTCGCTGGAGTGATCGGGATCCTCGCGGGAGGATGCGACAGGGACGCGAAAAGCTTGCCGGGCGCACGGCTCGGGGGCCGGCGCATGAAGGGATCGTGAGGCGTTAGCTAGCACGCCCCCGCCCGGCCGGAAACTGCGACCTGCGGGGCGCCGCGCTCCGAATCCGGCCCGTGATGCTATAGGCGCCCGCGTCACCGGAGGGCTTGCGCAGCATGAGCATCGAATCGGCCGTCCAGAGCTTCCTGTTCGCGCTCTCCAGCCTGTTCTCCATCGTCAACCCGGTCGGCGGCGCGCTGATCTTCGCGCAGGTCACGGCGGCCAACAGCCACGCCGAGCGCGTCGAGCTGGCGCGGCGGATCGGGGTCTACGCCGCGCTCGTCATGCTGGCCGCCCTCTGGGCGGGGGCGCCGATCCTGAACTTCTTCGGCGTCTCGCTGGGCGCGCTCAGGATCGCGGGGGGCCTCGTCGTCGCGGCCTCGGCCTGGGGCCTGCTCAACCGGCCGGAGGCGCGGGAGGCGCGCAAGCAGGCGGAGGTGGGCGGCGAGGTCGGGCCGAAGGAGGCGGTCCGCAGCCGGGACGCGCTCGCAGAGATCGCCTTCTTCCCGCTCACCCTGCCCTTCACCACCGGGCCCGGCACCATCGCGGTGGCGATCACCCTGGGCTCGAACCGGCCCGGGCCGATGGCGGACCGGCTCGGCTTCTACGTCGCGGTCTCGGCCGCCGCGCTCTGCGTCGCGCTGCTCGCCGCCCTGCTCTACGCTTCGGCCGACCGGGTGGTGCGGCTGATCGGGCCCGTGGGTGCCCGGGTGCTCGGGCGCCTCTTCGCCTTCCTGCTCCTCTGCGTCGGGACCCAGATCACCATCAGCGGGATCACCGACGTGTTCGGCCCGATGTTCGCCGGGCGCTGAGGGCACGCGGCTCCCTCAGATCACCGGCACCCCGGCAAGCCCGGCCGGCGCCCCGAACAGGAGGGCGTGGCCGACGTAGTAGAGGGCCAGGAAGCCCGCCAGCGCCGCGCCGTACCAGGCGGGGGCCAGCACCGCGTCGCGGACCCGGACGGGGCTGCGGGCGTCGTCGGCGGCGATGCCGAGCAGCACCACGATGATGCCGGAATGCCCGATCGCGTCGACCTTGCCGAACTCGAAGATGGCCGACACGAAGACCGCCGCCAGGATCACCGCGCTCGTCCGGCGCACCAGGGGCGTCCAGACCAGGGCGAAGGCCAGGGTGAACTCGATGACGCCCGCGGCCTTCATGAACAGCTCCGGCGAGGCGCCCATGGTCATCTGCGGCTTGGCGGCGATCAGCGGCGCGGTCCAGTCCGGATAGGCCCACTTCTCGACGGAGGCCCACATCAGCGTGACGGCGGCGGCGTAGCGCACCACGTCGAGCGGGCGGATGCCGAAGAGCGTGCGGCCGGTGCCGGTGAGGACGAGGTAGGCGGCGACCCCGAGGAAGACCGGGTAGTCGGCCAAGTGGAAGACGCCGTAGGTCCAGGTCGCGTAGCCGAACAGGAAGACGATGCCGAGGCCGGTGAGCGCCATGGTCTGGCGCCAGATCAGCAGGACGGCGAGGCCCAGTTGCAGCCACGGGATCCAGGCCGCGTCGGTCTTCAATTCCGGCGTCAGGATGATGCCGCCGAGCGACCAGAGCGAGACGAAGAAGAAGCCGAGCGTCGCCCGGACCAGGGTCTCGGTGTCGGCCCGGATCCGTGAGGTCACCCGGTCGAGGGCGTTGAGGAGCGCGGTGCCGAGCGGCGTGCCCTCGGCGAGGCAGCCGAACATCAGGCAGAGCACCGAGAGCGCGACGAGCCACTCGAAGTCGGCGCAGAGCACCTGCTCGAGCCCGCGGGGCTGGCCGGCGACGTCGAAGGCGCAGAACCACTTCACGTGGGCGCTCGCCTCCGTCGCCAACGGAACCAGGGGTAGGGCGAGAGCCGAGGCGAGACCGAAACGGAACCCGTTCCCCTTGGGCGAGCGCATGAAAGCCTCGGTATTAGGCAAGTCCGTCAAAAGCTGACATCGCTATTTACCGATGGTTCATCTTGATCGCCAAGGTGGCGTTAAGACCTCCTTAAGGAAATAGTTAACGCTGTGCGTTGCGTGGAGAAGCCTGGATTCGTCTCGGGCCGAGGCATCGCGAGGGAGCGGCCTTGTCCACAGCCCCGGCCGTCCGGGGGCGAACGTAAGGCTTTCCTCAGGCCTTGTCGGAGAGAGTCCGCACAACGCCCCGCCCGGGTCTCCCGGGCGCAGGTCATGGAGAAGGTCCGGAATGATCGGTCTTGCAAGCCTCGCGAGCCTCGGCCTCGGCACGACGCTGGCCGCGCTCGCGCCCCGGGCCGGCCTGAGGGCGCCGGCCTGCGAGACCTGCGGCGGCCTGTTCCTGGTCTCGGGGCTCGCGCTGCTGGGATCGTGTCTGCCGCTGTTCCGGTAGCCCCGCTCAGGGCTTCGGCGGGCCGTCCGGCAGGTCCGCGGCGGCGACCGAGAGCGCCGCGTCGGCGTTCAGGGTGTCGAGGAAGGCCAGCAGGTCGGCCTTCTCGGCGGCAGTGAGGTTCAGCGGGCGGATCTCGCGCGACCGGCTCGGCCGGTCGATGCCGCCCCGGTCGTAGAGGTCGATCACCGCCGCGAGGCTGTCGAGCGAGCCGTCGTGCATGAAGTGGGTGCGCCCGCGCATCTCGCGCAGGCCCGGCGTCTTGAAGGCGTAGCGCAGCGCCTCGGATTTCGGCACGAAGCGCCCGCGGCCGATGTCCTCGCCCCGGCCCACGCCGATATCGTGGAAGGAGCCGTCGCTGAAGCTCCAGCCGCCGTGGCAGGCTGCACAATTGGCCCGGCCGTTGAACAGGTCGAAACCGCGCTTGGCCGCCTCGGGAACCGCGCGCTCGTCGCCCGCGATCCAGCGGTCGAAGGGCGCGGGTGTGGAGACGATCAGGCGCTCGAAGGTCGCGAGCGCGGCCTCGATCCGCTCGCGGGTCACCGCCGGGCCGGGATCCAGGGAGGCATCCGGGGACGCATTCGGGAAGGCGCCCGCGAAGGCAGCGGCGTAGGCGGGATCGGCCGCGAGGCGGCGCACGGCCTCCTCCGCGCCGAGGTTCATGTTGCCGGGGGCGCTGATCGGCCCGAAGGCGACGGCTTCGAGATCGCGGAACTTGCCGTCCCAGCCGAACCGGCCCTCCTGCCAGGCGAGATTGAGAAGGCTCGGTGTGTGGAACTCCATGTCGTCGCCGCTCCGACCGAGCGCGCGGCGCCGCCCGTCGGCCCAGGCGAGATCGGGCTGGTGGCAACTCGCGCAGGAGCGCGTGCGGTCGCCCGAGAGGACGGGATCGAAGAACAGCCGGCGCCCGAGCTCGGCCTTGGGCCGGCTGTAGGGGTTGCTCTCGGGGAACGGGATCGATTCCGGCGCGCGGTACTCCGCGCGCCACGCGGCGCGCTGCGGAGCCTGCTGCGCGGCCGAGCCCGCGATGCCCACCGCCAGAGCCGCCGAGACCGCGGCACCCACCTTCCATGCCATCGGGGACCTCACGGATCGTGCCTATGGCGGCGCGGGTTAGCGCGCCGTAAACACCTATCCTGTGTTAGACCGGCTGCGTCGCCCTGCCGCGGACGGCGCCGGTCACTCGACCCGCACGACGACGCTGTCGCTGCCACCCGCCGCATCGACGACCGAGATGCGCACGAAGCCGCTCCCGTCCGGGACCCAGGCGGATTGCCGCCGGGCGCTCACCTCCACGGGCAAGCTGTTCACCATCCAGGTGAGCGGCGGCACGCCGCCCAGCGCCTTGAGTGCGAGGCCGGCCGCCGCGCCCTCGCCGTGGCCGACATCGATGCGCGAACCGTCCGGCGGGTAGGCGATGCGCAGCGGCGCCGCGGCCTGGCCCGGCGCGCGGGGCAGGTCGGCCCGCAGGTGCCGCAGCGGCGGCGGCAGGGCGGCGCTGGTGGCGCTGAGCGTTCCGGGGGGGCGGGCCACCGGCTCCGGCTCGCCGCCGAAGCGGCTGAACGCGTCGAACAGGACCGGCGCAGCCACGCTGCGCCCGACCAGCCCCGGCACCGCGGCCCCGTCCGCCCGCCCGAGCCAGACCGCGACGGTGATCCGCCGGTCGAAGCCGACCGCCCAGGCGTCGCGGTAGCCGAAGGAGGTGCCGGTCTTGTAGGCGATGCGGTTCGGCAGCGCGTTCTCGGGCGGGGGCGCTCCCCGCAGCGTGTCGGCGACGTACCAGGCGGCCACCGGCTCGGCGATCCGCCGCGCCGATTCGGGCGCGCTCGCACCGGCCCGGCGGATGACCTCCGGCACGGCGCCGCCGCGGGCGAGGCCCGCGTAGAGCCGGGCGAGGTCGGTGAGCGTGATGCCGAGCCCGCCGAGCGCCACCGGCAGGCCGGGCGCGGCCTCCCGCGGCAGGGCGATGCCCGCCCCGCCCGCCCGCA
>NZ_LSIX01000243.1:0-3135 GCF_001556475.1 Methylobacterium sp. CCH5-D2
TCGGCGGCGCCGACCTGCATCTGCGCGAGTTCGGCCGCGCGCGCCGCGATCCAGCCCGTGTGCTCGGCCACCGGCGTCACGGCGGTGAAGCCGCCGCAGGCGGTGCGGCGGCGGCCGTTCTGCTGCAGCGCGCCGCTCGACCAGCTCACCACGCCGACGATGCGGTAGCCGCCGGGGCCGCCGCTGAGGATCGGCCCGCCGGAATCGCCCAGGCAGGCGCCCGCGCCCGCGGTCTCGGCAAAGCGGCGCCGGTCGGTCACCACCGTGACCCGGTTGGCGACCTGCAGCGAGCCGATCGAGACGAGATGCGCCTGGCGCAGCGTGCGGGCGGTGTTGCGCCGGTTCTCGGCCACGACGCCGAAGCCCGCGATGTCGACGGCGTCCCCGGTGCCGATCGCGCCGCCGCCGCGCGGGTCCAGCGGCGCGTAGTCGGGCCCGAGCGGCTGGGCGAGCTTCACCAGGGCGAGATCGACGCCCGGCTGCTCCTCCGGCGTGGTGCCGGGCACGAACTCGGGATGCATCGTGGCGGCGGCCACGGCCACGCGGCGCTGGCGGAAGGCGCGATCGACCGCGACCACGCTGTAGCCCGCCCGGTGCATCACGCAGTGGGCGGCGGTGAGCACGAGGTCGGGCGCGATCAGGGTGCCCGAGCAGATCTCGCCCTGCGTGCTCTCGATGCGCACCACGAAGGCGCGGGTGCCGTTGGGATCGCGCGAGACCTCGCCCTGGATCACCGCCTGGGCCGAGCCCGGGAGCAGACCGAGCAGGGCGCCGAGCGCGGCCGTGCGAAGGGTGGTGGCGAGCATCAGGCGTTCCCCGGGGATCGGCTGTCGAGCCTAGCCGAAGCCAATTCGTCGGCCAAGCTGCGGTTCCGTGCGGGGCCCCCTCCGGATCGCCGCGGGCGCCCTCACTCCTGCCAGCGCGCGGCGAGGCCCCAGCCCTGGAGCGTGCGGTCGATCCAGGCGCGCTGGGGGCCGAGCAGCACGCCCTGGGTGAGGCCGCCGCAGGCACCGCCGATCCAGGCGCTCACCGCCACGACCGCGCCGTCGGGCCCCGCGATCGGCCCGCCGGAATCGCCCGCGCAGGCCCCGGCCCGCGCGCCCGCCGCCCGGAGCCAGACCAGGATGCGGCTCGGGCCGTGGGGCTCGACCACCGGCAGCGCCACGCTGCGGAAGGTGCCGGTGGTGCGCGGGTCGCCGGCCTTGGCGGCGCCGTAGCCGGCGAGATCCAGGCTCGCGCCGGCCCGCGGCATCGCGGCGCTCAAGGCGGCGGGCGCGAAGCGGTCCGGCAGCGGCGCGGCGGTGCGCACCAGCGCGAGGTCGATCGAGCGGCGCCGGCCCGCGATCGCGCCCGCGTCGTAGCCGGGATGGACCGCGCGGGCCCTGAGTTCGGCCAGCACCGGCTGCCCGGCCGCGTCCCGGTAATGCACCCGCTGCTCCAGCCCCGGCGCCGCGCAATGGCCCGCGGTCAGCACCGCGTCGGGCGCCACGACCACGCCGGTGCAGAGGCTGCCGTTCGAGGACAGCACCATCACGGCGCTGCCCGGCGGCACCTCGGCGCCCCCGACCACCGCCGCGGCGGGCCAGGAGGCCAGCGCGGCGATCACCAGTCCTGCCGCGATTCCTGGGCTGAGCGGCCGCGCGAGGCGGCGCGTGGTCCGGGCCATTCGACAAACCCTGTGCAAGCTGAACCGAGGGAGCGGCCCGATGGTCCCGATACGCGTGGAGGCCGGCGGCGTCGAGGCGGCCGAACCGGCGACGCTCGCCGAGATGCGGCTCTACCTGCGGCTCGACCCCGAGGACGCGAGCGAGGACGCCCTCGTGGCCGGCCTCGTCGCCGCCGCCCGCGCCAGCCTGGAGGCCGAGACGCGGCGCCTCCTCAAGCCCGCCCGCTTCCGGGTGGTGCTCGCCGCCTGGCCGCGCGACCGGCGGATCCCGCTGCCGCTGAGCCCCCTCGTCGGCGTCCTCCGCCTCGGCCTCGCGGGGGCGGACGGCGCGGTCGAGACGCTGGATTCCGGCCTGCTGCGCCTTGGGCCCGACCCGGTCGAGGCGCCCTGCCTGCTGGTCGATCCGGCCGCCCCCGAGCCCGGCGGGCGCGGCATCCTGATCGAGGTCGCGGCGGGCTACGGCGGCGACGGCCCGGCGCTGCCCGCGCCGCTGCACCTCGCTGTCCTGCGGCTCGCCGCCGCCCGCTACGAGCACCGCGGCGACGAGGCCGACCCGCCCGATCCCGCCGCCCTCGCCGCACCCTTCCGGCGCCTGCGCCTCTGACACCCTGGAGCGACCCATGGCCCATACCGAGGCACGCCCGCCCCTCGGGGCGCGGCGGCGGCGCTTCGTGCTCGAAGTGCCGGTGGAGACGCCCGACGGCTTCGGCGGCGTGCTGCGCCGCTACGTCGCCGGGCCGGTGCTCTGGGGCGCGATCAGCCCCGTGGGCGCCGTCGAGCGCCTGCAGGGCGGCCGCGCCGACCGGCTGCCGACCCACCGCATCACCCTGCGGGCGCGCCCCGGCGTCACGCCGGCCGCACGGCTCGTGGCCGGCCCGCGCCGCTTCGCCGTGCGGCACGTGGAGACCGGCGCGCGCGACCTCGTCTGCCACGTCGAGGAGCTGGCCAGATCGGAAGAGGCGCCATGAGCGGCCCGCTCCTGGCCCTGCGCGCCGCCCTGCTCGGGCTGTTCGCGGCCGACGCGGAGCTCGCCCGCCTGATGGGCGGCCGGGTCCGCATCCACGACGAGCCGCCCGCCGGGGCGCCGCCGGTCTACGCCCTGTTCGGCGAGGCGGAGGTGCGCGACGATTCCGTGGACGGCGCCCCGCGCCACCGGCACAGCCACGCGCTGGTCGTCGTCGCCCGGCCGGGCTCCGCCCGCACGGCGCTGGACGCCGCCGACCGCATGGCGGCCCTCGCCGCGGAGCGCCCGCCGACGCTCGCTGGCCACACGCTGGTCCTGCTGCGGCCGGCCGGCATCGCGGTCCGTCGCGACGAGCGCTCGGGCGACGCCCGCGCGACGCTGACGCTCGAAGCCGTGACGGAGACGCCCTGAGGCTGGCGCCCGTCCCGGTTTCGAAAGGCCCGAGGCCTTTCGCGGGTGCAGGGCAGAGCCCTGCATTTGGAACCGCCGGCCCGGCGAAGCCGGG
>NZ_LSIX01000244.1:0-328 GCF_001556475.1 Methylobacterium sp. CCH5-D2
GCGAAGGCCACCACCATGATGGTGTCGTTGAGCGCCACCTGGCTCAGGGTGAAGTACGGCTCGCCTCGGGTCAGGTTCGACCAGACGAACACCATGGCGGTGCAGGGGGCCGCCGCCAGGATGATGAGCCCGGCGATGTAGCTGTCGACCTGGTCGGCCGGCAGGTAGGGCCGGAACAGGGTGCCGATGAACAGCCAGCCGAGCGCGGCCATCGAGAAGGGCTTCACCGCCCAGTTGATGAACAGCGTCACGCCGATGCCGCGCCAGTGCCGCCCGACGTGGCGCAGCGAGGCGAAGTCGATCTTGAGCAGCATGGGGATGACCATGA
>NZ_LSIX01000245.1:0-2725 GCF_001556475.1 Methylobacterium sp. CCH5-D2
GAGCAGGAGCGTCGGGGCGCGGACCAGGGGCAGGGCGGAGGCTGCCAGATCGGGACGGCCGCCGCGCGACACGACGGCGCCGACCGCGTCCGGGTGCGCGGCCGCCGCGAAGAGGGCGGCCGCCGCGCCAGTGCTGGCCCCGAAATAGCCCCGCGGCAAGGCGCCCAGCTCCGGCCGGCGCTGGACCCATTCGGCGACGGCACCGAGCCGCACGGCCAGGAGCGCGATGTCGAAGCGCAGATGGCAGGTCCGGCGGTCGATCGTCTCCTCCGCTGCAGTCAGCAGGTCGGCCAGGACGGTGACGAATCCTGCCGCGTTCAGCATCTGCGCGACGCTCCGGTTGCGCGGGCTGAAGCGACCGCTGCCGGAGCCGTGCGCGAACAGCACGACGGCGCGTGCTCCGAGGGGGGCGCGGAGCGTAGCGGCCAGGGTCGCGCTGCCGGCCGGTATCGTCACCTCTTGCTCGCCGGGGACGTCCAGGGAACTCACCTCAGCCTCCTCGTCAGCGTGGTGCCGGCGGTGCGCTTCGGCCCTACAGGCCGACCGGGAAGGTCTCCGGAACCTCGCCCGCCTCCCAACCGGCCGTGCGCTCAAGGGGCGTCACCGCGCGCGTCTCGTCGAAGTGCAGGATCGCGTCGAATTGCTCGGGCAGGCGCGCCTCGAAGTAGTGGCTCCGCCGTTCGGTGTCCGGACGGTAGATGACCCCGATCGCCCGCTCGCCGCGCGCCGCCCCGAGCAGCCGCGCCGCCTCGCTGCCCGGGGCCAGCGACAGGAAGAAGCGGCCGGGGCCGAGCGCGTGAAAGAGCGCCTCGTAGCTGTCCGGCAGGGCGGGCCGGACGCGCTTGCGCTCGGCCGGCGCGTCCCAGTCCGAGGCCGCCGTCACGGTGCCGGAGAAGGTGGTGAAGCCGACGTTGAAGACCGCGGCGCCGTGGCGCTCGCGCATGAGCTGCCCGAGGTTGAGTTCGCCGCGCGCGCCCATCTGCGTCGCGCGGGCGTCGCCGAGATGCGAGTTGTGCGCCCAGACGGCGACCTTCGCAGGCTCCCCCCGCCGCTCCGGATGCGCGATCAGCGCCTCCAGGCTGTCGGCCATGTGGCGGTCGCGTAGGTTCCAGGAGGAGACCTCGGCGAGGAACATCGTGCGGTAGTAGGCCTCGGCGCTCCGGACGACGCGCGCGTTCTGCTCGGCGTTGAACAGCTCCTCCCGGTCGGTGCTTCCGCTCCACGACAGGGTGTCCGCCATGCGCCGCTGCAGGGCGAGCAGCTGGGCCATCGCCGGTTCCTGACAGGAGCCGACGCCCTTCAGGCCGGTCATGAAGCCGTAGACCTGGCCGCTCTCGCCGAACCGGTCGAAGCAGGCGTAGCGGGTGCGCGCCGCCTCGGCCGCCGCCGGATCCACGGCCGCGAGACAGCGGATCACCGCCTTCATCGAAGCGCGCAGGCTGTACAGGTCGATGCCGTAGAGGCCGACCTTGGGCTCGGAGGCCGGCAAATCCCGATTGTACGTGCGCAGCCACTCGACGAACGCGACCATCTCCGTGTTGCGCCACATCCAGGTCGGGAAGCGGCGGAAGCCGGCCAGCGCCTCGGTCGCATCGAGATCGTCGCTGTCGCCGCGGACATAGCGGTTCACCCGCCACGCATCGGGCCAGTCGGCCTCGATCGCCACCGCCGTGAAGCGTTTCTCCCGGATCAGGCGCGCGGTGATCGCGGCCCGCTCGCTATAGAACTCGTGCGTGCCGTGCGACGCCTCCCCCAGCAGAACGAACCGGGCCTCGCCGATCAGGCCGAGGAGCGGATCGTAGTCGCCCGCCGACCCGTCCAGGCGGGTCGCGCACGCCTTCAGGCGTGCGACGAGGGCCGCGTCGGTCGCCGCCCCAGCCTCAAGGTCGGGGGCGGGCGCCTGGGCACGCCCGAGCAGGCGCCGCACCTCGTCGTCGCTCGTCTGCTCGAAATCCTCGTAGGAGGCTCCCACCGCCCAGAAGGGCTCCGGCCGAACGGCGCAGACCACCTCGTCGGCCTCGCTCTCCAGGCGCGCGGCGGTGCTGCGCGCGGCGGTCGGCACGGCCACGACGATCCGCCCCGGCCCGCGCTTCCGGATTGCCCGGATCGCGGCCTGCATCGTGGCGCCGGTGGCCAGCCCGTCGTCAACGAGGATGATCGCGCGGCCCCGGACCTCCGCGGGCGGACGGCCGCCCCGGTAGAGCCGCTCGCGGCGATCCAGCTCCTCGCGCTCCTGCGCGGCGACACGCTCGATCAGGTAGGGCGGGATCTTGAGGGAAGCGACGACCTCGTCGTTGAGGACGCGCACGCCGCCGGTCGCGATCGCACCCATCGCGAGCTCCTCGTGCCCCGGGACGCCGAGCTTGCGCACGACGAAGACGTCGAGGGGCGCGGCGAGGGCCCGCGCCACCTCGGCCGCCACCGGGACCCCGCCGCGGGGAAGCGCCAGGACGACGACGTCCCGGCGTCCGGCGTAGCCCGCGAGATGGCTTGCGAGTTCGCGCCCCGCCTCCGCGCGGTCGCGAAAGATGCGCGTGCCCATTCAAGCCTCCGGGAATGTTCAACCGGCCCGCCGGGGTCGGCGCCCCCGCCGCGCGGGAGCGCTCAGTGGCTGAGGAAGAGAGGTGCGGGGCTGTTGCGCAGGAGGGCTCGTGTGACGCCTCCGAAGAAGAATTCGCGGACCCGGGCGTGATGGTAGGCGCCCATGACGATCATGTCGGCGCGC